>CANIFK010000052.1 GCA_947466555.1 Acidobacteriota bacterium
GTGAAGAAGTTGCAACAAGCAGGCATCCAGCGCGAAAAGGCCGAACCCAACGCCCTGGCCAATCGCATCCTCCCCGGTCTTATCTACGGCGCCAATCACCCCTACGGCCAACCCTTCTCCGGCTCCGGCACCGAGGCCAGCCTGGCCAAGATCACCCGCGATTCCGTCGCGAATTTCTATTCCACCTGGTACAAGCCCAACAACGCCACCCTGCTCATCGTCGGTGACACCACCCTCGCTGAAATCAAGCCCAAGCTAGAAAAGCTCTTCGGCGACTGGAAAACCGGCGAAGTGCCGAAGAAGAATATCGCCCAGGTCCAACACCGCGAAAAGACCACCGTCTATCTCATCGATCGCCCCGGCGCCGTCCAGTCCGTCATCATGGCAGGCCAAGTCGCGCCGTCCCGCAACAACACCGACGAACCCGCCATCGACGTCTTCATCGCCGCTCTCGGTGGCTCGTTTGTTTCCCGCATCAACATGAACCTTCGCGAAGATAAGCACTGGAGCTACGGCACGGGAACGTTTCTAGTGGGTGCGCGTGGCCAGCGATCCCTTCTGACCATCGCCCCGGTGCAGAGCGACAAAACCTCCGAATCCCTCGCCGAAATGGTGAAGGAGTTCCGCGATGTTCTCCGCTCGAAGCCCGTCACCGACGAAGAAGTCGCCAAAATGCAGGAATCGCTCACCCGCTCCATGGTCGGTGAACGGGAAACCAAAAACGGCGTGCTCGGTGACATGCTCACCATCACCCGCTACGGTCTCCCCGAAGATTACTTCGCCACCTACGCGCAAAAAGTGAACGCCCTGAAGAAATCGGACATCAGTGCAATTGCGGAAAGAATCCTCCGGCCTGAGAAAATGATCTATGTAGTTGTGGGCGATCGTGCCCAGGTCGAAAAAGGCATCCGCGAATTGAACTTGGGCGACGTACAACTGCTCGACGCCGACGGAAATCCGGTCAAATAACACCACCCATGCAGGACGAAAAGCTCCCCCCGCCCGGGGCCATCATCAGCCCCGATACGTTGCGGGATAACCGCATTCCGCCCGGCCAGTCACTCACCGTGAAATGGCCCGTGCTGGACGCCTTCGGCCCGCCACGCCTCAACGCGGCGGATTGGAAACTGGTCATCGGCGGCCTCGTGCGTCACCCCATCGCCTTCACCTGGGAGGAGTTCAACGCTCTTCCCAAGGTGAAAGTGTTCTCCGACTTCCACTGCGTCACCCGCTGGTCCCGGCTCGATAACACCTGGGAAGGCGTCTCGGTGAAGGAACTCATCGAACGCGCCGGCGGCGTGAAACCGGAAGCCCGCTACGTCGTCGCCCACGGCTACGATGGCGGCTGGACGACGAACCTCCCGCTCGACGAATTCCTGGTCGATGACGCCCTCGTCGCCACCCATCACGACGGCGAAGCGCTCACGCTGGAACACGGCGCCCCCGCGCGCCTCATCGTGCCCCGCCTCTACGCCTGGAAATCGGCGAAGTGGCTGGCGGGCCTCGAAATTCTCTCCGAAGACAAGGCCGGCTTCTGGGAACGCAACGGCTATCACATGCACGGCGATCCCTGGACCGAAGAACGTTTCGGCCATGGCTGGTAAGCTGGCCCGTCGCGCGCTGCTCGGTGGCGCCGCTGCTTTCGGCGGCACACTGGCCTGGAATTGGAACCGGATCCCCTGGGGCTTCGTCCAGCAGTATGTACACGAAATGGGACGAGACATCCACACGCCCGCCAATAAGCCCGATCCGAAATCCTGGCCCGACAAAGGCGTCCACGTGGCCTGGCTCGGCCACAGCACCGTGCTCATGAAGATCGACGGCACCACGGTCCTTACCGACCCTGTCTTCAGCGCCAAAGCCGGCATCGATCTGTTCCTGTTCACCATCGGCGTCAAGCGTCTGGTGAATCCGGCCCTCACCGCCGCCGATCTCCCGAAAATCGATCTGATCCTCGTCTCCCACGCCCACATGGATCACCTCGACGTGCCCAGCCTCCGCTCGCTCGAAAGCAAAGGAACCCGCGTCATCACCGCCCGCGAAACCTCGGACCTCTTCCGCCCCGATCGCTACCAAAGCCTCCAGGAACTCGGCTGGAACGAGTCCACGCAAGCCGGCCCGGCAAAAGTAACCGGCCTCGAAGTCAACCACTGGGGCGCGCGCATGCGAACGGACACCTACCGCGGCTACAACGGCTATCTAATCCAAATCGGCAACCGCCAAATCGTCTTCGCCGGCGACACGGCCAACACCGACAGCTTCCGCCGCCTGCCAGCCAACGGCAAACCAGACCTCGCTATATTCCCCATTGGGGCGTACAATCCATGGATACACGCCCACTGCACGCCGGAGCAGGCGTGGCGCATGGCCAACGAAGCCCGCGCCGAAGTTGTCCTTCCGGTGCACCACCAGACATTCGCGCTCAGCCGCGAGCCGCTCAAGGAGCCCATCGAACGCTTCTACGCGGCCGCCGGCACAGCGGACCAGCGCATCGGCTGGCAGGAAATCGGAGCCACGTTCCATTGGAGCTAAACATCAAGGTCATCCCCCGCGCGGCCAAAACCGAAATGGCCGGTGAGATGGCGGACGGCACCCTGAAAGTGCGCGTCAAAGCGGTCCCCGAAGACGGCAAGGCGAACGAAGAGCTCTGCTATTTCCTCTCCCGCCATTACGGCGTGGCCCGCCAGGACGTGGAGATCATCAGCGGCGCCACCTCCCAGCGCAAACGCCTCCGCATCCGCACTCCGCAATAGAGAGTCATAACCCCGCCCGCCTCTGCAAGAACGCCCGCACCGCCGGATCCCTCTCCAGCCCAATCGCCTGTCGATACGCCGACTCCGCCTCCCCGCGCCGTCCCGCCCGCGTCAACAACTCCGCCCGCGCCGCCCAATACGGCTGATACTCCGGCAACGCCACCCCGTCCAACGCCGCCAACCCCGCCTCCGGCCCCTGAACCTCCGCCAGCGCCACCGCCCGGTTCACCGCCACCACTGGCGACCCATGCACCGCCAACAACGCATCGTAAAGCCGCAACACATGCTCCCAATTCCCCACGCCGGAAATGCACCGGTGCACATGCGCCGACTGGATCGCCGCCTCCAACTGAAACCGGCCAATCCGCCCCATCGCCGCCGCCGCCCGCAATAGCCCCTCCGCCTCCGCAATCATCTGCCCGTCCCACAAATTCCGGTCCTGCTCCGCCAGCGGCACATAGCCCCCTTGCCGCGCCGCCCGTCGCGCGTCGGTGTACAACAGCAGCGCCAACAGCCCCAGCGCCTCCGGCTCCCCCGGCATCATCTCCGCCACCAAACGCGCCAGGAACAACGCCTCATCGGCCACCTGCGCCGGGTCCGCCCACACGTCGGTATAGGAGGCATAGATCGCCTCCAACACCGCCCCCAACCGCTCCCCCAACTCCGCCCGCTCCGGCACGCGAAACGGAATCCCCGCCTGCCGGATCTTCTCCTTCGCCCGCACCAGCCGCTTCCCCATCGCCGCCGGCGAAGCCAAAAACGCCGAAGCGATCTTCCGCGCATCCAGCCCCAACACCGTCTGCAACATCAGCGGCGCCCGGACGGACTCATCAATCGCCGGATGCGCGCAGACGAACAACAGCGCCAGCCGCTCATCCGGAATATCGCCCTCGTCCCGGGAAACAGAAGGCAACTCCACCGGCCGCTCCCGGCGCGCGGCGTCGATCGCCTTCCGCCGCGCCACGGTCAACAGCCACGCCTCCGGGTTCGCCGGGCACCCCGTCCGCGGCCACGCCACCAAGGCCGCGGCGAAGGCTTCGGACAACGCGTCCTCCGCCCCCGCCACGTCCCTCGTCCGTGCCGCCCAATACGCCACCAGCTTTCCGTAGCTCCGTCGCGCCACGGCCTCGGCAACCGCAACCGGGTCCATCACCCCGGCATGGACCAACAGGGCCGCACTTCCACCAGGCCATGCGCCGCCCCCGGGCAACGCGCCGCCCACGCCAGCGCCGCGTCCAGATCGGCGGCCTCAATCAAAAAATAGCCTCCCAACTGTTCCTTGGTATCCGCATACGGCCCGTCCTGCACGTGCGTCTTGCCGTCGGCCACGCGCACCGTTGTCGCCGCCGTGCTCGGCTGCAACCGGTGGCTGCCCTTCAGCACCCCGGCCGTCTGCAACGCTTCAGAAAAGGCCATGTAGGCGGCCATCCCCTGCTGCTGTTGCTCGGGCGTCATCGACGGCCAAACGTCCTCGCGCGAATAGATCAGAAGCAAATATTGCATGGTTTGTAGTGTCTCCTGCTCCCATGACGAATGCGCAAGCCCCGCTTGGACAATCACAGCAAATTTATTTCAAAATGTGGCGAATCGCCGCGTCCACCAGTTCATCCTTACCGGCCATCACGCCCTCTATCGTCGGCGAAACCACGATATCGGGAACGATGCCCACGCGCTGCGTCGGGCGCTTGTCCGGATAGAAAACTCCCAATCCGCTAATCATCGTCCGATATCCGCCCGGCAACGGGATCGCCGAAACGTTGCCGTCCGCCCCCGCCGTCGTGCTGCCGATCACAACCGCGCCGGGCACAGAGCGGAACGCCATCGCCGTATACTCCGACTGACTGATCGACTGCTCATTCACTAGAATCACCACCTTGCCCGTATAGTGTGGTTCGGCCGGAGTGATCTCAATCGCCTTCCCCCAAACCGACAGCCCCGGGTTCGCCGGATCAATGTAAGTAAAATTGACGAAGGGCGTCTTCTCCTTGTGCAGCAGCGCACCAAGGGCGAACACCATGAACTCCGAGGGATAGTTGCGGATGTCGATGATCAACCCCTTTGTGCCCGCCGCGTCGCGGATGTACTGCGCCGCCTCGGCGCTCTTCACGTTGCTCAACTTCAAATACGCCACCTCGGGCGACAGCTTCTGGAACGCTGGTCCCGGCCGGTCGTGATAGGCCGTCCGCATCACCTCCGCCGGGTCCACCTTCACCCGCTCGGCGTCAACCGTCAACGGCTTCCCGGCGCGCGTGATCGCAATCTTCGCCGGCCCGCAGGCCCCGCGCGTCATCCCGGCAGCCATATCCCGCAGCCGCGTCGGTTCGTTCGACGCGGCGTAGAACGGACGCCACTCTTTGATTAACTCGGCCACCGGCACGCCATCAATCGCCGCCACCCGGTCACCCAGCTCCAACCCCGCCACGTCCCCGATCTTGCGGACAACCAACGGTGCCCCTTCTATGAAACGGATATGTACGGGCAGCCGGCAAGCACCCACCGGCGGGCGCACATCCTGACCCGTCCACAGGTTGGCATGCGTGTCGTTGATCTTCGCAATCACCCGCATCAGTTCTAACTGGTAGCTTTCCATGGACTTCGCCAGTGCGACACGAGGAATGGCGTCGGCCAGTACGGACTCCCAATAGGCGACTGTGTTATCCGGCGTATCCGCCATCGTGTCGCGCGCAGGGTAAAAGTAGTGGACGATATTCCACAACCGGAACAGCCCCAATAACTGCATACCGGCGTCGGGAAGAGTGGCGGCGGGATAGGTCAGCTCATGTTCAAACTGCGGGTTGCCGACGTTCGGCGCGGTGGAGAGATAGAACTGCTTCCGGCCCGGCCTCCGGTTCGTATGGACTTCGCGCAGCTTCGCGCTCAACGCCGGACCCAGTAACTTGGCGTCGTCAAGCCAGGCGATATCGGGGTTGCGGTAGACGTCGCGCTCCGGCAAGGTGACACACGGGCTGCAGGCGGGCACCGGGCCCAGCGCCTCAATCCACGTAAGCACTGCGGCGTTGGCCACCGCCGGTGTCTCGGCGGCCAGTACGGCGGGCATAACACGCAACAGTTCGAAGTCCCAATGCCGGGTCCCCCAGATGATGGCGGGATGATGATACTTCAGGAATCCCCACACTTTTCCCAACACGGCCAGGTTCTGCGTTTGCGCTGGTTGCAGGGACTGCAGCGAGATCTGCGAACCCTTGTTAAAGGCGGCATCGTCGTCCAGAATCGTCTTCGGCACAACTCGCGCCGGAGCGACGCTCACCGGCTTACCATCGGCGAGCAACTGCAGGTCGTCGACCCACATCTTCCCCGGCCCGCCCAACAGAAAACCGAAAACCACCTGCTTCCCTTCCTTGGGTACCTGGACGGTGATCGAGTACTCCTTCCAGTCCCGCGTGCCATCGATCTTCTGCGACTGCAGGCTGGCGAACGCCAGACCACCCTGCTCCCCATCGACACGGCACCAGAGGGCCACAAAATCCCGCACATCTTCCGTCTTGATGAAGCCGCGCCACTCGATGGTCATCGTCTCAAAGTCGAGCGGTATAGAAGTGGTTACCGTGCTGAACCCATTGGCCGAAGCCGGCGTACGAACAATCCGGGCCGAACTGGCGCCGGCGTGTTTGATCTCCGTGTCGATCTCCGCCTCACCCGGAAAATACCAACCCACCGGCTTCCCGTTCTCAAAGCCAATCGGCTCGGCGAAGTCTTTCCGGGTTCGAGGTTGGGCGACGCAAGTAAGTGCAAACAGGACGAAGGCAACAAGGATCCGCATGCGCCTATGTTAGTCGATTGAGGGGGGTGGCTGGTTCAAGTAACTTATCGAGGATCAGCCAGTTTTGCGGATCAAACATCCGCTGAAAACGGCGGCGCTTCTGGCCCGGCGGCAGACCGCGGAGCGGCACAAGTTCCAGCCGGGCAGGATGGTGCAGCGCCTTCCGAAGCGCCGCCAAAAGCTCCGGATTGGGCGAAGCGGCGCATTCCAGCGTGAAATGAAATGCGTCATGCTGCTTCAGCGCATACTCGCCGGCCGGACTCAAAATCTGGTTCAGATCCAGCGGGAACAACGGCGTATGCGTGCCGTCGTCGTTGTGCAAAAGAAGAATATCCTGCAGTCGGCCCTCCACCGTGGTTACTTTCTGAAACGGCGTTTTACAGGGGCAGGTTTGACTGATGACCAGCACGTCGTCGACACGGTAGCGCCGAAAGATCTGACTCTCTCGAGTGACATCGGTAATGACCGGCACCACTCGATCCGGCCGGCACTTAAACCGCATCCCCTCCAGTAACATCAGGTCTTCATTCCAGTGCAACGCACCATGGCGGCATCCGGCGGCGAGGAACCCCTCTTTCGCCTGATAGAGATTCTGCGGTGGCACTTGAAACGCGCGTTGGAGCTTTTCCCGGTCCTGCGGAAACAGCACTTCGGCACCGCTCAACAGCGTATGCGGCCGGAAAGGACGGCGCTGAAAAGCGGCCGAATCGGCCAACGCGCCCAGCGCGCTGGGCGGTCCGATCAGGACATTCGGAGCCAAATCGCAGAGCCGCGGCGCCCAGTGCGCGGTGGGATCGGTTAAATCGAAATAGTGGACGCGATGAGACGCTTCGTAAAGGCGGTTGTTGTGTTTCAACAGCAGGGCTGCATTCAGATTCAACAGTTGCAGCGGCGCCAGGAACTTGCCGAGTATGGTGCCAAGCCAGCGGTCGCGCTCCGCCTGCGTTGTGATGAAGACGCCGGGTTCTCCGGTGGTACCGGTGGAGAGCCCGAAGCTGTAGCCGGGATGCGGCGTGGCGCCGGTTTCCAATTCGTTGCGAGCCAGCGTGCGGGCGTCGTCAAGCGTAAGGCCGAGAGGGTTGAATTCAGCGAAGTGCTCCGCCACCTGCACCTCGTCGCAAACCGGCGAGGTGGGGATGATACCGGTGGCTTTGCGCGGGAAACGGGCGCGGAGATAAGCACGGGCGATGGCGACTTTGCTACTCATGCGAAAAGGATGCAATCGACTGCTGACAGTGCGAAGGAACGAGCGGGACCTCGGGGCGCCGCTTATGGAATTCGTGCAGCTTCCGCAATGTGTCGCGAAAGTCCGCGGAGTCACCAATCAGCACCCCGGCCGGGAACCCGGGAAGAGCAAGTTCGGTGATGTTCCGCCGCGTCCAGGCGGCATCGGCAACCAGGAACACGTACCGGTTGTTCGCACGGCGGCACAGGAGCCCATACTGACCAACAGCATGGCCGGGCAGCGAAATGGCGAGCAACGACTGATCGCCGATCACATCGAAGGCTTCGGTAAACGGACGCCATTCTTCAGCCAACTCAACCCGCGGCAGCCCCTCGATGGCTTGGGCGCGCGTAGGAAAATCATCGGGCAGCAATTCAGGAAAAAAGGCGGCGCGGGCCCGCTGGAGCGGCGTGTATCGGGCCAGCGTGGTGAGCCCGATCTGGGAGTGCAGGATGGGGACCGCGGGCAGCTCCTTCAGGCTGCCGATATGGTCCGGATGAAAGTGGGAGAGGAAGATGGTCGAGATATCGTCCATCGACAGGCCAAGGCTCCACAGGTGATACGGAATGCTGTCTTCTTCTTTCACGTGAAAGGGGAGAAGGGCACGGTAGAGGCGCGCGGGCAGGCTGCTGGCCTGAACGAGTGGCTTGCCATACCCGGTATCGAAAAGGATCACTCCCGCTTCCGGATGACGAATGACAGCGACCATCGCGGGCAAATGCAGTTGCTGGAAAAAAGGCCCGGATTCAACGAACCAGGCGCTATTGCGGCAGTGGCCGACTGAGAACAGATGCACGTCGACCGTCATGGCCGTTAGTATCGCAGCAGTATGGCACTGAAAGATACGCCCGCCGCCGTGGAGACGAGCAGCGCCCTCTGGCCGCGCCGAAGTTGACCGGTAGAGATCGCGCGATGGAGCGCGGTGGGAACAGAGACGCTCACCTGGTTTCCGGTTTCACTCAAGATATCGATAACCACCGGTGTTGGTCCGGGACGCCTGGCGAGCTGCTTGCGAAGGAAGCCCAGGCCGACCGCGCTGGCTTGAAGGGGAATGATCACGTCAACACCGTCGGCGAGCAGCTCTTCCAGAAAAGGAGGAAAGTGGGTTTGGATGAGTCGCAGCAGGGCGCGGCCATTCATGGCGAAGAGGTAGTCGTTGGGGTCGTCCGGCGGGGTGCGCATGTTGAGACGGGAGCCGCCGGCCAGCATCACCGAAAGGTCTGCGCCTGCGGAGTAGGTGGCGTTGCGGATCGTAAGAATCGCTTCGTTGTCCTGTGCCGGGCCAAGGATCGCCGCGGCAGCGCCATCACCGAATAGGGTGCAGGTATCGAGGTCGTCCCAGCGAAGGCCTTTGGAGGAAAGCTCCGCGGCGACTACGGCGACATGACGAAACAGGCCCGCATGAATGCCGGCCGAGGCAATCTCCATGCCCTTCAAAAATCCCGCGCACGAGGCGTTGATATCGAAGCACGTGACGCCATCCGCGCGAGCCCCCAGGCGGCGGTGGATCAGGATCGCCGTCGACGGCATGGGCTGTTCGGACATCACGCCGGCGAACAGGATGGCATCGAGGGCAGAGACGGGAAGTCCGGCGGTTTCGAGTGCCTGCTCGATCGCCGCAGCCGACATCGCGCTGGCGGTTTCCGTTGCGTCGACAAAGTGGCGGGTCTGGACACCGTTGCGGGCGAGGGTGGTACCGGGTGGGAGCAACAGTTGGCGGTCGAGTTCCTCGGCAGTCACACGGCGGGCAGGGAGGGTGACAGCGGTTCCCAGGATGCGAACAGGTAGGGTCATAGGAATCTGGTCGAGCGACAGTATAGCAGCGCGCGCGGATTGAGCAGGATCGCCCGGCACGCCGGTGAACCACGCCACATACGGTCATGCGCAAGCGGCGCCCGGTTTGGCTCATCAGTCAGACCGCGAATGGCCGTCTCCCTACTTTCGGAAACAGGATGACCTTCACCGGTTTGGACGAGACACTGCTCGACCGGACGACAGGCAGTTATCCGCGACCGGGCCGTAACCGCTGACGAGGAAGACACCTCCCCACCGGCTAAGGAGGATCGCCGACCCATCCACCGCATAGCAAATCTGGCCTGTGCTACGTTGCGATGCCTGATCGACTCCTCCGGTTTAGACGAGACACTGCTCGACCAGACGACGTGCAGTTATCCGCGACTACGCACGAACCCCAGTCGAGGAGGACGGCGCCGCGCCGGCGAGAGAGGAATACAAGCCCACTCCCCGGACAGCAAAGGTCACGTGCGCTACGTTGGGAGGCATGATCGTCTTCACCGATTTGGACGGGACACTGCTCGACCGGGCCACATACAGCTATACGCCCGCAGAGCCGAGTCTGGCTCACCTGCGGGCGCTAGGCGTTCCCGTAGTGCTGGTCACCAGCAAAACCCGGGCCGAGGTGTCGGCGCTGCGCGAGCGCATGGGGAATACGGACCCGTTCATTGTCGAGAACGGTGCGGCGGTAGTCGTGCCCGGGGAACCGGATATCGTGCT
Source organism: Acidobacteriota bacterium (assembly GCA_947466555.1). Taxonomy (GTDB): domain Bacteria; phylum Acidobacteriota; class Terriglobia; order Bryobacterales; family Bryobacteraceae. The sequence goes on from CANIFK010000052.1 coordinate 10,274, forward strand.
GGGTTCGACGAGCGCCCAGGCACGGGAGGCACTGCGTCGAGCGGCAATAGAGTCTGGCGTGCGCGTGCGCGGATTTGGGGATATGGACCAGGCCGAGATTTGTCAGCGCACGGGACTGGAACCGCGCGTGGCATCGCTGGCGATGCAGCGGGAGTTCGGCGAACCGTTCGTCGTGCTGGAGGGAGAAGTGGGCCGTCTGGAGGACGCACTGGCCGCGGAGGGCTTCCAGATGACTCGCGGCGGACGGTTCTTCCATGTCCTCGGCGGTTGCAGCAAGGCACGGGCGGTGGAGACGCTGATCAAGCGGTGCGGGGATTCGGACACCGTGGGACTGGGTGATGCCCCAAACGATATTGAGTTTCTCCAAGTGGTCCGCCGGGCGGTGATCATTCCGTCGCCACACCTGCAGACGATGCGCGCTGCGCTTCCCGAGGCGATAGTGGCGGAAGAAGAGGGGCCAGCCGGGTGGAATCGGGCGATATTCGAGCTGCTGCCAGCGGATTTATTGGGGAAAGTACCAGGATAGGGAGATTGAATTCAGGCCGCTAAGCGATTGAAGTATATGCGTTGAGAAAGGCTGCGTCTGCGAAAAATGTGCCTAAAGTACCAGGACCATAGTAATAAGGGCATGGGCCTTTCGCTATTGACCGCTCTAGGCTGTTCGCATTAGTCTAGGGTTGACGTGAGCGAACAACGGAAAAACCAACGCTTTGAATTGAAGTTGCCGATCGAGCTTGTGAAAGCTGGCGGTGAAGGGATTCCCCAGGTAGGGGAGACCCGTAATCTGAGTTCCGGCGGGGTGCTGTTCACCTCCGATGGACGATTGCAGAAAGGCGACCCGATCGAATACCTGGTGACGCTACCGGCCCAGGGTGATGAATCGGGACTGCGTCTGCGATGTATGGGGAAAGTGGTGCGCGTGGACGAGCGGGATCTGCCGGAATTGGGCGCGTCGCGGCATCCGTTTGCGATCGCCGCAACGTTGGAACGGCACGAGTTCCTGCGGCGGTAGACGTTTCGAAATCTTGCGTTTTTCATGACGGCGTGGTAGCAAAGAAAAAGCGAAACCACGCCGTATGAATTTAACGCTAGGCTTTCCCGAACCCGGGGCGGAACAGAATGACCCGGGATTGACACTGCGCCGGCCGTCGGGGCTGGAGGGAGCGGTCAATCGTTTCCGGGAGTGGATGGCGAAGCCGGATTCGCCCGTGCGGTCGATTCAGCACCAACCGGCACGCGAAGGGGACTTTTCTGCGATTCCGGAAACGGTCGCACCGGCATTGGCAGCGTCCTACGTCGCCCGGGGCATGGACCGGCTGTACAGTCACCAGGCCGCGGCGTACGCGGAGGTGGAGGCCGGGAAGAATGTCGTCGTCGTCACCCCGACCGCGAGCGGCAAGACGCTTTGCTATAACCTCCCTGTTTTGAATCGTTTACTCTCCGATCCCGGCGCCCGGGCGATGTATCTGTTCCCCACCAAGGCCCTCGCCGAGGACCAGCTGCAGGAGTTCCAGGCGGCGGTGGATTCCATCCGGGTGAACGGGAAGGCCCCGGAAATCCGCGCCTTCACCTACGACGGCGACACCCCGCAAGACGCGCGGCGGGCGATTCGGGAGCGGGCGAACGTGGTTTTCACCAACCCCGATATGCTCCACGCCGGGATCCTGCCCCACCACACGAAATGGGCTAAGGTCTTTGAGAATCTGCAGTTTATCGTGATTGACGAACTGCACTACTACCGGGGCGTCTACGGCAGCCACCTGGCAAATATCGTGCGCAGAATACGTCGAATCTGCGAATTTTACGGGTCAAAACCGGTGTTTATTTGCAGTTCCGCGACCATTGCGAACCCTCGCGAGCTGGCCCAGGCGCTGTGCGAGCAGCCGTTTTCGCTCGTCGAGAAGAACGGCGCGCCGAGCGGGGAGAAGTTCTTCGTCTTCTATAATCCGCCGGTGGTGAACCGGGAATTGGGGATTCGGCGGAGCTACTTGGCGGAGTCGCGGCGGATTGCGCTCGAGTTCCTGGACCGGGGGCAGCAGACGCTGGTCTTCACAAACAACCGGCTGGCAACGGAGATTTTGACCACGTATTTGAAGGATGCCGCGGAGCGGATTCCGGCATTGAAAGGGCGGATTAGCGGATACCGCGGTGGTTATTTGCCGAAAGAGCGGCGGGCGATTGAACAGCAGGTCCGAACGGGGGCCATCCGGGGCGTCGTGGCGACGAATGCGCTCGAGTTGGGAGTGGACATCGGTTCGCTCGATGCGGTGGTGATGGCGGGCTATCCAGGGACGATTGCGTCCACCTGGCAGAGGGCGGGGCGGGCCGGGCGGCGGCAGAAGTCGTCTCTGGCGGTTTTGGTCGCCTCAAGCGCGCCGCTTGACCAGTACATCGTGGAAAACCCGGCGTACTTCTTTGACCGGCCACCGGAGCATGCGTTTATCAATCCGGACAATTTGGAGATTCTGCTGAATCACCTGAAGTGCGCAGCGTTCGAGTTGCCGATCCGGGTGGGAGAGAAGTTCGGGCCGCACGATCCGGGTGACCTATGCCGGTTCCTGCAGGAACTGGGACTGTTGCATTTGACGGGGGACACCTGGCATTGGACCAGCGACACCTACCCGGCTGACGCGGTGAGCTTGCGTGCGGTAACAAGCGACAACTTTGTCGTGATTGATACGACGAACGACAACAAGGTCATCGCTGAGGTGGACTTCCCATCGGCTTTGACGACGCTGCACGAGAAGGCGATCTACCTGCACGACGCGCGGCAGTTCCAGGTGGAGCGGTTTGACTACGACGGCCGGAAAGCGTACGTGCGGGCGGTGGAGTGCGACTACTTTACAGACGCCATCGACTATACGCAGGTGAAGATTATCAACGAGTTTGACCGGGCGGAACTGCCGCAGACGGCGCGGGCGCTGCACGGTGAGGTGCGGGTGAACCGGCAGATTGTGGGCTTCAAGAAGGTGAAGTTCTACACGATGGAGAATGTGGGCGCAGGGAACTTGTCGACTCCGGAGCAGGAGATGCACACGACGTCGTTCTGGCTGCACTTCAGCGAGGGGTTCCTGGCCCGATTCCCGGATTTAACGCCGACGGAGAAGCAGAACGGGCTGGTGGGGTTGGGCCATGCGCTGCGGGCCGTGGCGGCGTTGTTGTTGATGTGCGATCCGCGGGATCTTGGAGTGACGCTGACGGAGGACTCGACGGAACCCTCGCGAGATTACCGGCCGAATCTGTATTTGTACGACAACTATCCGGGCGGTATTGGCGGGAGCCAACCGCTGTTCAAGATGCAGGACCGGTTATTGCGAGCGACGGCGGAATTGATTGCGGGTTGCCCGTGTGAGCATGGGTGTCCGAGCTGCGTCGGCCCGATCGGGGA
>CANIFK010000053.1 GCA_947466555.1 Acidobacteriota bacterium
CACCTGCCTGCCTACACCCGGCCCAAAACCGATCATCGCCTGCTTGGCCGCCTGCCCAAGCACACAAACCGCCACGCTGCCCTCATTCTCCTCCTCACTGAAGAACCGCCCCTCCTGAATCGCCAGGCTATGAATCGCCGCAAACGCCGGCCGCACCCCATGCATGTCCGGGATCGATCCGGTCGGCTTGGGCAGGATCCGCGCCGGGTGCAGCGAACGCCGCGGCGACAACAGTTCCATCCCCTCCAGGTTGGCCTCCAGCACGCGGATGTCCCGCTCCGTCAGCCCGGGCGAAACCCGTCGCCGCTGCTGCAACTCCTCGGCGCTTGTCGCCGGCCGCGACTCCACCAGAATGTTCCGCACGCCCAGATTCTCGATGAATTGCAGCGACTCCTCCCGCGCCCCCGCCCCAATCGACAACATCCCGATCACCGAACCCACGCCGAACACAATCCCCAGCGCCGTCAGCAACGTCCGCATCTTCTGCGCATACAGATTCGCAAACGCCGCGCTGAAATCCCCTCGCAGGTTGATGACTCTCATTTCGCAATCGCCTTTGTCGCGCCGCCGTCTTTCTTCGCCCGTTCCTGATTCTGCGTCGGATTCGCCATCGCCACAACATCGCCCTCCCGCAGTCCGTCCACAATCACCTGGCTCTCTCCCCGCCGTACCAAGGTCACGTCCTTGGCCACAAAACTCCCGGCACTCTCCAAATAAACAAACTTCCGCCCATCGCTTTCATACAGTGCCTGCGCCGGAATCCACAACACATTCCTTGCCGTGTGCGTGGCGATGACAACGCGCGCCGTCATCCCCGGCCGCATCTCCGCCGTCGCTCCCTGAATGCTCAATTTGCACTCAAACCGCCGGTTCCACGGCGGCCCCGTCGTGCCGCCCACGTTCGATACCGCCCCGCTCAATTTCTTCCCCGGCAACGCCACCAGCTCCACCACCGCCGGCTGCCCGAGGGCAATGTGCCCGCGGTCCTCCTCTCCAATCTCCGCCGTTGCCTCCCATGTCGACAGATCCGGAATCTGCGCCACCGGCATGCCCGGCCGCACCGCATCGCCCACCTGCAGCAGCGGCAGTTGCATCCCCTGATAGAAGAAGTTGCTGTTCTGGTTCCGCTCCACATTCACATACCCCGCCATCGGCGCCCGCAAGGTCATCATTTCGATATTCCGTCGCGCTGTCGCCGCCAGCATCTTCGCCTTATCCCGCGCCGCAATCTGAATGGCCGTCGATGAAACCGCGGCCGACTTCCTCGCCGGATAATCCCGCTCCAACTTCTCCAGCCGCTCCTTCGCCGCCTGGTGGGTGATGTCGTTCTGCTGTGCCGACATCGCCGCGATCAACGGATTCCGGATCCGCTCAATCGCCGCCACCTTCAGGTCCGCCCGCGCCTTGATCAACTCGTACACCAGCTCTTCCTCGCGCGCCTGCGATTCATACTCCGACTGCTTCACCTGCAACTCCGCCTCGGCCAGGTCCGCCTCCGCCTCGCGCAGCTTGTACGTCTCCTCCGTCGTGTCGAACTCCGCGATCACCGCGTCCTTCCCCACTAACTCACCTGGCAGCCGCAGCGTCGTCAACACAATTTCCCGGCTTCCCGTCATCGGCGCCGTCAGCACCTGGGACTTCCCGCCCTGCAGCGCGCCCTGCGCCGAGACGTGAAACGTCACGTCGCCCCGCTTCACCTTCGTCGTCGGCATCACCGCCCCGCCCGCCGATTGAATCTCTTGAAAAGCCCGTGCCCCGCCCCACCCGGCCAGCAGCAGCACCGCGATCAACAGCAGCAGCCCGGCGTATCTGATGTTCATTTCCCGCCGTCCTTTTTCTTGCCGCCGCTCTCGTCAATCAGCGCCACGCGGACGCCCTCTTCCAACCCGCGCACCGCCACCTCGTCCGGGTTGCGCGCCAACACCTCCACCGCCACCGGCCGGTTTCCCTCTGGCGTCACCACCAGTACAAACGGCTTCCCATCCCGCGAAAACACAGCCTTGTTCGGAATACTGATCGCCGCCGGAAGCCGGTCCACCACCACATCGGCCCGGCCGTTCATACCCGGCCGCAGCCGCGGATCAATCGTCGCAAACGACGTGTAAACGCGAAAACTCCGCGAAGGCGGCCACTCAAAATTCTGCTCCGTCAGCGGCGTGATGGAGGTTACATCACCCGGAAACGGCGTCTCCGGAAATGGATCCAGGTGGATCCGCACCGGCTGCTTCGCCACCACCCGCGCCCGCTCAATCTCCTCCAACTTCCCCTTGAACCGCAGACTGTGCAGGTCGGGAATCTCGGCCACCGAACTCCCCGGCCAGACGTTGTCGCCCACCTTGAACGGCTTGGCATTCATCCAGCCCTGCGAAAAGTTCATCAGGAAACTCAACACGCCATCGGATGGCGACGTCACTTCCATGCGCGAGATCCGCGTCTTCGATAGCGCCACCTCCGCCTGGGACTTGTCGGCCACCGCCCGCATCGCCGCCACTTTCGACGCAGCCGACGCCCGGTTAAACTCGAGCGCCGCCTGCTGCACTTTCAGCTTGCTCCGCGCCAGATCCAGTTCAATCCGGCTCTGCTCGGCCTGCAGCTTGCTCACAATCTCCTGCTTGGAAACCTCAATCTCCGCCCGCTTCACCGTATGCGCCAGCGATGCCACTTCCAGCTTGTCCTGCTCCTCGGCGATCGAAGCGTTCGAAATCGCCTGCTCCAGCCCCGCCTCGGCCTGTTTCAACGCGGCCTCTTTTTCCTGCAACTGACGCTTGGCGCCGCTAACGTCAAACTTCAGAATCACCTCGCCCTTCTTCACCGGCGCCCCGGGAGCCGCGGTCCAGATCAGCTGCAGATTCGGCACGTTCAACGGCGCCGTCACCAACACGGAACGCTCCGCCATCAGTTCCCCGCGGGCGGAAACGATCACCAGGAATTCGCCTTTCCGCGACACCGCCGTCGGCACCGTCGATACCGCCGCGCTGCGCGATAGCCGCAAATAAGCCCATGCTCCGGACGCCGCCGTCACCAGCAGCAGGAACAGCAGGATCAGTCCCCCTCGCTTCATTGCGAACGCTCCTTGACGATCTCCAACGACGCGGACAGGTCCGGCAGTAATCGCGGATCGCGCCCCTCCAGCCGGAACCGTGCCGAAAAGGTCCGAATCGGCGAATCCAGCCCCGCCGTCGCCACCGGGCTGGCCGATTCCAGCTTCGCCGCGAACGTCGCCCCCGGATAGGCGTCCAGATACACCGTCGCCGCCGCCGCCTTCGGCAGAATCACCACATCGGCCTCGCTCACCGTGCCGTCCACCACCATCTCTCCCGGGTTGAACAGCCGCAGCACGGGCTGCCCCGGCGACAGCATATCGCCTTCCTGCGGCGGCCCCATCGACCCGTTCCGCCACGTGTTCTCCAGCGCCACCATGCCGTCATGCGGCGCTTTGATCACCAGCTTCTCCAGGTTCGCCCGGATCCGTTCCAACTGGATCGCCAGCCGGTCCCGCTTCTTCTCCAGCACGCCCGTCGCCGCCGCATCTTCGGCATCCCGCAGCCCATTGGACTTCTTCAAGCTGCTCACCCGCGCCGCCGCGCTCTCGGCCAGCGTCTCGTTCTTTCGCCGGTCAATGTCGCTCAGGATCTCCGCTTTCCGCAACTGTATGCGCGCCTTCGCCAGATCCGCTTCCGCCTCCGTCATCGCCGCCGTCCGCTTGGCCGCGTCGCTCCGCGCCTTCGCCTGCCGCTCCTCCAGCGCGAATCCAGCCTCACTCAGCTTGGCCTTCACCTCCCGTTCTTCGTCCAACACGGTCGTCTGGTCAAACTCGGCCAGCGTGTCCCCCTGATGGACCGTCGATCCGTTCGGGATCAGCGCCGCCAGCGTCACCCGGCTGTTCTGCGCCGAGATCTGCGGCACCCGCAGCGTAACCGATTGCAACGCCTGGATCGTGCCCGAAACGCGAACCACCCGGTCGCCTGGACTTCGCACCGGCCCCGACGGCGCCCGCGTCGCCACGTCCAGCGCCGCGTTGTCGTGTTTCGCGCAGCCAGACAACACAAGGCATAGCAGGATCGCGGGAAGGGCGGCGTATCCCAAAGGTAGTATTCTCCGGTATAGAAGGTCGGGCTCTGATCTTCTTTGACGCCGCGAAAGTAAATTCCGTTTAAACTTCTCGAAAAGTTTTTTCGCCGGGCGTAGCGCGGTGCTGGAGACAAAGTCCACCGCCAAACAACAGGAAGTTGGGGCTTTTCAGCCGCAACGCAGCCCCGCGGCGCTTGGGGCCCTGCAAAAATTTACTCCGGTAACAGCGCGGTCAGCGGACGGCGCCCACACAATCCGTGTGAGTAATGGTCGGGGCGGAGGGATTCGAACCCCCGACCTCCTGCTCCCAAAGCAGGCGCGATACCGGGCTACGCTACGCCCCGACTCCTTCTAGCTTACCACCCGCGCCGCCGCCCGCTCCGCCAGCACCGCGTGCAACCGCACCATCGCCAGCGTGTCCAGCTTGCAGTATTCCAACAACGCCGCCCGCGTCTCCCGCACAGAAGCCTCCCCTGAAATCTCCCCCCGCGCCATCTGCGCAAACCGCGTAATCGCCATGCTCCCATCCCCCACCGCCAGCCCCGCATACGACAACTCCGGCACCAACGCCGGCAGCACTTTCTTAATCGAAAAACTCCCGCCAAATTCCGGGTGATACACGTGGTGCATCACAATCGGCAGCAGGTCCACCAGCCGTCGCGCAATCCGTCCCAACGGCTCCGCCAGGTCCGCGAACCGCTCCGCCAAACGCAGAATCTGCGACTTCTCATACGGGCTGTAAACCACAATCGACCCCGCCTCCCCCAGCGCCGCCACCAGTCGCTCCGCCAACTCCCGCTCACACTCCCGCTCCGCTTCGGCCAGATACTCAAAATGCTCCACGGCCCCATCCAGCTCCGGGCGAACATGCAGGCTGAACTGCGTCAACACCTGCTGGTGGCACCCATGCCCCGCATACAACGGCAGCGTCGTCGCCACCGTCTCAAAGTCCAGGTAATAACACGGCCACGCAATCTGCGACAGCGCATACCCCAGCTCCCGCGTGAAGACGACGTTCCCCGAAAGTGCCGCCATCTTCGCCCGCTCCTGCAGCCCATTCAGCCGCGCCCTTGGCGGAATATCGGCCATCGCCACCACGCCCCACTGCAACATCGCCGACGTCTTCAACTGCGGCAACTCCAACACCGTCGGCGCCACGCCGCGGCCCAAACACTCCGACGCAAATTGAGCGCACTCCCGGCACGCCGCCACCAGCGCCGCCTCCGGCCGTTCCTCGCCCAGTAGCAACGCGGCCCTCCCCGCCGCCTCCCGCGCAAACTCCGACGCCCGCGCCAACACTGCCTCCGTAACATCCCGCCGCGCAAACAGCTCCTGCACCGGCGCCCCATACCGGTACTCGCGCGACAGCAACAACAGCGTCGCCGCGCTCACCACAACGCCCGCCAACTGCATCACCATCACCGTATACGCCAGGTCGTCCACGTACTGCTCCAACTTCCCCGTATCGGCGAAGCTCGACTTCACCTCCACCGCCTCCCACCCCACGCTCCGCCGCCGCACCATATCGGCCCGCGCCACCCACGCCCCAGCCGCGAACTTGGCTTCAAACAACGTGCCGGTGTGCCCATCCGCCATCCGCGCCCGCGTCTCCGCCTCGGAGCCCATCAACACGCCCCGCGCGTATAACTCCCGAGCCCGCTCGCCCACCTCCTGGCCCTGCCGCATCCGGAACAGTTCCGCCTCGCCCGGCGGCGCGGACTGGCGCTGGTCGAACCACGCCATCCGCGCACACTGCGCCGCCCGCAACCAGTCCTGCTTGTCCAGCGCCATTAAGAAATCGGCGTCAGCAAACGTCGCATCAACCGAGCCTCCGCGCCACTCTTGGAACGCGACAACTCCTGCGCCTCCACAGCCGCCAACGCCGCCAAATTCACCACATCACCCACCGAAGCATCCCGCTGCAGCACGTGCACAGGCTTCGCCGGGCCCATCAAAATCGGCCCCACCACCTGCGCCCCGCCCAGCGACGACAGCAGCTTGTACGCAATGTTCCCCGCGTCCAAATTGGGGAACACCAGCACATTCGCCCCGCCCTTCAACGAGCTGAACGGATACGTCCCCTCCAGCCGTTCACCCAGCACCGCCGTATCGGCCTGCATCTCGCCGTCGGCCATCAGCGCCGGCGCCTTGCCGCGCAAAATGTCGACAGCTTTCCGCACCCGGTCCGACGATGCGTGCCGGCTGCTCCCGAAATTCGAATAGGACAAAAACGCCACCCGCGGCTCCACGTCAAACCGCCGCGCCGTCTCCGCCGCGCACAACGCAATCTCCGCCAGGTCCTCCGACGACGGCTCAATGTTCACCGTGCAATCGGCCAGGAAATACAGCTTCGAACGTGACGTAATCACCAGGTACAACCCGGATGCCTTCGTTACGCCCGCCCGCAGCGGGATCACCTGCAACAGCGGCCGCACCGTGTCCGGATAATGCGTCGTCAATCCCGTCACCAGCGCATCGGCGTCTTCCAGATGTACCATCATCGCGCCAAACAAATTCGGGTTCCGCAGCAGTTGCTCCGCCTCAATTCGCGTGATGCCCTTCCGCTGCCGCATCCGATAAAACTCCTCGGCATAAAACGGCAACCGCGGATGCTGCTCAATCTCGTTCACCTCCACCTTCGTCAGGTCCAGGTGCAGTTCCGCCGCCATCTGCTCAATCCGCGCCCGGTTGCCCAGCAACACCGGCGTCGCAATGCCTTCGTCGATCACGGTCCGGCACGCCCGCAGCACGGTCTCGTTCTCGCCCTCCGGGAACAGCACACGGCACTGCTGATGCCGCGCCTTCCGGATCAATAGCCGCGTCACGCCCGGCCCCGTTCCCAGCCGCGTCTCCAGGCTCCGCGCGTACTTCTCCAGGTCCACCTGCACCCGCGCCACGCCGCTCTCCATCGCCGCCTTCACCACCGCCGGCGCCTCGCGCACCACCACCCGCGGATCAAACGGTTTCGGGATGATGTACAACGGTCCGAACTGCAAATCCTCGCCGCCATAAATCCGGCACACCGACTCCGGCACATCTTCCTTCGCCAACTCCGCCAGCGACCGCGTCGCCGCCATCATCATCTCTTCGCTCACCCGCGTCGCCCGGCAGTCCAGCGCGCCCCGGAAAATCGCCGGGAATCCCAAAACGTTATTGACCTGATTCGGATAATCCGACCGACCCGTCGCCACAATCGCATCCGGCCGCGCCGCCACCGCATCGGCGTACGGAATCTCCGGATCGGGGTTCGATAGCGCCAGCACCAGCGGCGTCGGCGCCATGCCCATCAGCATCTCTGGCGTCACGCAGTTGGCCTGCGACAGTCCCACAAACACATCGGCGCCTTCCATCGCCTCGGTCAGCGTCCGCTTGTCCGTAGGCCGCGCGAACATCGCCTTGTAGCGGTTCATCCCGTCTTCCCGGCCTTCGTAAATGACGCCCTTGGAATCGCACATCAGGATGTTCTCCGGCCGAATCCCCAGCCGGATGAAATGCCGCGCGCAAGACACTGCCGCCGCGCCCGCGCCGTTGATCGTTAGCCGCGCCGTGGCAATGTCCTTACCCGCAATTTCCAACCCGTTGATCACCGCCGCGCCCGCAATAATCGCCGTCCCATGCTGATCGTCGTGGAACACCGGGATGCGCAGCGTCTCCTTCAGCGTCTCTTCAATCTCAAAACACTCCGGGGCTTTAATGTCCTCCAGGTTGATGCCGCCAAACGTCGGCTCCAACATCTGGCAGGCGCGAATGACGTCCTCCGCCTTCGGCGCGCGCAACTCGATATCGAACACATCGATATCGGCAAAGCGTTTAAACAAAACCGCCTTGCCCTCCATCACCGGCTTCCCGGCCTCGGGGCCAATGTTGCCCAACCCCAGCACCGCCGTGCCGTTCGTCACCACGGCCACCAGGTTGCCCTTCCCCGTGTACTTATAAACCAAATCCGGATCGTCATGGATCTTCAAACACGGAACCGCCACGCCCGGCGTGTAAGCCAGGCTCAAGTCCCGCTGCGTCAAACACGGCTTGGTCGCCGTGATCGCAATCTTCCCCGCAGGTTGCGCGGAATGGTAATCCAGCGCGTCGTCTTCACGAACCATAATTCCCGGACCTCCCGGTACCGTCTACCCCCATCATGCCAGAACGCGAGGCCCGCCATTCATCACCAAAAAGGTCCGATATTCCGAACGTTTCGAAGCTTTTCACGAGACCTACCCCCCCCACGCAGCGCCACCCCCTCCGGGGACATACGTGGCGGAGCGCAGCGTAGCCCGTGTGTCCCCAACCGCCGAACCCGCCCGCAATCGCGATGCATCCGATCGGGACGGAATCGCTGCCAGTTCCTGGATGATGACTTGGAATCAGTCAAGACTAGACCGATCTACACTGTGCGACTAAGCATTTAGAAAGTCCTTGACGCCCGTTGCGGCCAAGCGCCTCCCTCACGCGATCGTCGCGAGCAGAGCGAGCCCTGCAACTACAACACACGCCGGTGAGTATGCGTAGGTGTCCCAATAGGCAAATCGTGAACCCACGATCCTCTTTGAGAATCCGCTGTAGCGGAAGTCTCCGAGCGCCCGGAGCCCCAAGATCAGCGCCATGAACCTCAACGATTGGGCCTTCAGCCATGGATCGTAAGGCATCAAGACGCCTGCAGCGGCGATCATCATGGAGAACGCCACGGCAAGGCTTGCCGCCGAGTTAGGCTTGGAGAAAGTGTCCCCATTTCTTGTCCAGGGGATGGAGGCCTCAATGCCCCAGGACATGCCGAAGCCCCAAAAGAAATGCAGCACAGCAATCAGCCCAAGAATGCACGCAACAAGCCACAACAACATCTCATTCATGACTGCCTCCACCTTTCGTGTTAGCAAAAGCGGACGTCAAAAACAATGCCCAGTGCGGGCCTTGCGAGTCGATAGCTCCAGCCTGACGGCACAGCGTAGAGTCTCGCATCGATCCCGAAGCGGTGCTCTGTGAAAGCAGAATATCTATTTCCAGAAATACGGGATCGCGAAGCGACCCAAGTCGGAAGTTAGCGCCTCTACGGTGCCCCTCCCCTCCCATCTAATCGGGCTCGGCGCATCCTCGGCAGCCGCGCCGCCCCGCACACCAACCACCCCCTACGGCGCCTTCAACGCCACCGTCGCCGTCGCCTGCCCCGGGTTCACCGTGACTTTATAGAACATCGGCGAAGCGCACGTCGTCCCATTCGCCGAATACGGCGCCGTCGACGCAATCCCGCCCACCAAATATCCCACCGCCGCCGGCGCGGTCAAACTGCCCAACTGGATCACCCCATTCGCCGTCGTCGCCACGCCCGGAGCCATCGCAAACTTCGTCTCCGCGCCCAGTAAAGTAGCATTCGCGCCCGCCCCGCACGAAGGCGCCGCCGCCGCCGGTGGGAACGTCTCCGCCGTGTGCAAATGCTGCTGCCCCGCCCCCGTCGCCGGCTGCTTCAACGTCGAAATACTGGTGATAAACGGCAGCCCGTCGATTGCCTTCGCAATGTCCACCGCGTCATGCTTCAACGCCTTCGTCGCCGCGTCCCAGTAGTAGTAGCTGATCCCGCCGAAGAAGCTCGTGTACACCGTGTTGGCTTTATCCGCCATCACAAGCGCCGCGCAATCGTACTGGCTCAACAGCTGCGTTGTCGCCGTGTCCGTCGTCGTCGCAATGCCCGGCGCGGCCGTCGCCGGATCAATGTACATCGGGTTCAGGAACCCATCCATCCGCCCGCCCCGGAACACGCCGCCGTACGCCGTCACGCGCGGCTGCCCCGTCGCGTTCACCGACGCCTTCACTGTCAAATCACGCCGGTGAAACGAACTCTCCGGCTCCACCGACGTCCACACCGGCGGCACCGCGCCCACCAGCGACATCTGCAACGCCGCCTTCCCGTTTGCCCGTGAAGCCGCCAGCGTAATCACGCGAATGCTGTCGCTGTAGGTCTGATACGCCAAGCTCCCCGTCGGCGTGTACTGCCCGTTATAAAGCTGCCCGAAGGTCAACAAAAAGTTGCCACCCATCGGCTCCATATCGCCGCCCGTAATCGCCAGCGCCGGGTGCGTCGCCTGCGCGATATTCGCCGCCGCAAACGCTGTGTCCAACGGCTTGCCGCTCACCACTGCGTCCACCAGCGCCTGGTAATCAATCGCCGTCGCCGTGTTCAACGTGCCCAGCGCCTTACCGCCATACCCGCCCACCACGTACAGCCAGCCGTTCTGCAGCGAATACTCGGCGTTGTTCGACTTCATCTGCGCCGCCACCGCCGCCGGCAAATTGTTCACCGTCGCCTTGCCCAGCAGCTTCTTGTTCGTCAGGTCCAGAACGTAAACAGTATCGTTCGCCATCGCCGGCGGAAACGCCGGCTGCGTCGGAGCCTGCGCGTTCGCCGGGAACCCGTGCAGCCCGTTCAGCCGCCCTCCAAACAGCACCAGCTTGTCCGCCGTCCCCGCCATCACGTAGGAGTGCAGCCCCGGCACCCCGGCAATGGAAAACCCGTCCAGGGTCAATTGAAACGGGATGTCCCCCGTCGGAGCGACACTCGTTGTCACCGTCGGCGTCTGGCCGCAGGAGCCCAGCAACGCCAATAAGCCAATCAAAATCCAGTTGCGCATGGTCATCTCCTCTTAGGACGCCGAACCCATCTGCTGCTTTAGCCACGACAAGATCATCTGCACCTTCGCCGGCTGCAAATCACGCGTCACCGGCATGTACGCCGGATCGTTGACATTGGCCGACATGTGCTCGTAGATATCCCCCAGGAACCCGGCCACCGTCGCCTGGTCGCTAATGTCCAGCCGCGACTTCATCCCCGGATACAGCCGCGCATACGCCCCGAAAACGGCCGCAATGTCGCCCCATCCCGGTTGCGCCGGCGGCGTGTACGAGTTCCACACCAGCGCCGAAATCGTCCCATCGCCCGTCCCGGCATACTTGTTGAATAGCACCGTGTCGCTGATCGGGTTGCCGAATAAATCGCTCAGATAAACGAAGTACGCCAAACTGTTCAGCGGCTCCCTCGGCGGCGGCAGAGTATTGCCCGCGGTGTTCAGCGTCAAGGTAACCGTCGCGATGCCGGCGGCGTTCGGCGGCGTGATCGCAATGCCCAGATCGGTGCTCGCCACCGGCTGCGGATTGCTATTCGGATCATACGGCGCCACCCAGTCCAGCACGTCCAACTTCGCCGTCACCGGCGGCCCCGTGGAAACAAATGGCGCGCCGAACTGCAACACCTGTACCTGCACCTGCGACGTCGTCGCCGCGCCGCCAATCTCCATCCGCACGCTCGAAACCGACACATCGGCCCAGATCCCCGTCGCCGGCTCCACTAGCACCGGCGTGCCATTCCACAACAGCGCCAGCGGGTTCGTTTTCGCCAGCGTCGCCTCGGCCGCCGTCAACGGCATCGTCACCATCCCGGCGTTCTTCACCAGCACGCAGCTCTTGCTCTGCGAAGGCAGGCTCACATACTGCTGCGAAAAATCAATCGCCCCCGCCGCGATCGGCTGATACTTCTGCGTCGCCGTCACATAAATCGCCGCCTGAAATCCGCTACTCGCCTGGAAGGTCCCATTCGCCGCCGGTGGATTCGAACTCTGCAGCGCCAACAGGAACGCCGCGCTCAAGTCCACATGCAGCAACGTCCCGCTGTGGTCCGTTCTCGTCAACGCGAATCCCGGATTCGCCATCGGCGACGGAGCCGGTGCCGGCGCCGCCATAGCCGCGGCCTTCGCCACCACCGCCTCCCGCGCCGGAGTCTTCCGCAAAATCACCGCCGCGTTCGCCGCAGGCGGAGCCGCCGGAGGCGCCGGTGGCATCGCCAGTTGCCGCCCCGGCAGCACCTGCGCCAACTCATTCGCCTGCGTCGGGCCGAAGGAGCCCATCATCCGCCCGTAGCAAAATAAATCACCCGGCGTCAGCAGGTTCTTTGGGTTATTCTGATGCAAATCAGCGGTAAATCGAACAGAAATACCAAGCCCCGAAGCCGCTTTCAGCGCCACCAGCAACGGCGACGAGGAGATGTCCCCCGTCCACGTCACATTCTGCAGCACGCCCATCCAAGTCCCCACCGCCGACCAGCTCCCCGTCCCGCCCACCGGCACCCGCGCATTCAGCTGCCGCAACTCCGCCACCGACAACGCGCCCCAGAACCCCGCCCCATTCGGCAGCGTCACGAAGAGGTTCACCCCAAACAACGCGCTCCGCCCCTGCTGATCCGGATCCAGGTCCACCATCTTCGCAATGCCCAACGCCGCCCCGGAGCCGTCCTGCAGCGGTGTCGACGGGCTCGGCGATTGCACGGTTCCCCCAATCAGCGGATCCCCGCCGGTAACGGCGGCGCCATCCGGTCCCACCGCGCTCAGCACCGTGCACTCCTCCAGCCACCACTGCGCCACCCCCAGTGCATTCCACCCGGCCACCTGCGGGATGTACTGGTTGTTCGGCCCCTCCAGTTTCGTCGACGCCTCATAGTTCGGCGTAATGTTGTTGATCGTGTTCGGGCCGGTGAAAAACAGTCCGCCGAAGTGGATGCGCGGTAGATCCAGGTAGCTCATGAGGTTCCTCCAAAAAAGGCCGGAAATGGTAAAATATAAATAGCAGAAATACCGCCGCAATTAGAGTCGCGGCCAGCCGGTCAGCAAAGAGTATATAACGAAACTCCGGCCCGCCACCAACTCCGCCCAAAACGCATTTGCGTTTTTGAAGGACCCTCCCAAAGGTTTATGAAAACAAAGGGAGTTACCTATCTGCTGCGGTACAGAATCTCCACCGCGTTCCGCACATACTGCTCATCGCTCAACCCCTCCACCGCCTCCGCCGGGAACTCCACCAGCCCCCGCAATCGCCCCGCCAATTCCCGAAACAGCTCCACCCTCGCCCCGTCTTCCAACTGGTCCCGCCGCACCAGCGCATCCAGCGCCACCCCGGCCAAAACCGGCGTCACCCGCTGCCGCAACCGCGCCGCCAAATGCGGATGCTCCAACATCGAATTGAACTTCCCCGCCAACAGCTTCTGCCAGTCCGGCGGCGTCACCTGCCGCGTCCGCACCACCACCGTGTTCGCCGCCAAATCCCCAATCCGCTGCCCATACTGCGACGCCAGCGCCACCGCCCCACCCACCAGATAAAACGCCGGCAACATGTCCACCGGCCGCAGCAGATTCCGCACCACAATCTGCGACACATGCATCGGCAGCCCATCCCGGTCCATCACGCGAATTCCCAACAGCCGCTTCCCCACCGTCTGCCCCTGCCACAGCCACTCGCACAAAATCCCATACCCCAGCGACACCACGAAGTACATCACCGTCGCCAACCCCTGCGCCGCGTCCGCGCTGAACGCCCCCACCACGGCCATCGCCTTCTGAATTAGCCCGCCCGCCACCATCACAATCGCCAGGTCCACCCACAGCGCCAACAACCGCGGCACCGGCCCCGCCAGCGGCAACGAAAACGCCATCCCCTCCGGCGTCTGCAGCTCCAACAACGGCTCGTTATAAAGAGCTTTCATTCGCCCCTCCCCGCGCCAGGAAAAGCGATAAAG
>CANIFK010000054.1 GCA_947466555.1 Acidobacteriota bacterium
CGAACGTTTGTCCCGTTCCCGGCGACATCATGCAGTATTTTTCGGCGGAGACGATGCCGGTGAGTTGGGCTCTGGCGCAGCGCTACGCGGTGTGCGATACGTGGTTCGCCTCGGGCCCGGTGCAGACGATCGCCAACCGGATCTTCGCGCACTGCGGGACGCCGGGCGTGCTGCCCGGGACAAATCAGAGCCGCGTGAACAACCCGGACTTTTTCAAGGGCATCACCGATACGTTTGAACCAACGGTGCAGGACTTCACCGTCTTTGAAGCGCTCGACAACGCCTACCCGGATGCCTGCGCGCAGGGGCCGGGCGTGCCCGATGATGCCGACACGGCTTTGAACTGGAAAGTCTACTATCATGACGCGCCAATCTCGGCGCTCTGCCAGTATGTCTACGATAACTGGGACTTCTTCATCGGCGGCAACGTGTATCACTTCCAGGATGAGTTTTCCTCAGTTACCAACTTCGAACAAGACATTCAGAATGGCGCGCTGCCGAAATACTCCTTCATTGAGCCGCGCTACAGCGACGTGTTTGGCGGGACGGTGAACTCCAACCATCCGGGTGGCGCGGGCATTGATTTCAGCGACCCGAATGGCGATTCCCTGCCCCCGGCGGTGGACGTACGGGCGGGCGAGACGCTGTTGAATCAGATCTACGGAATTCTGTCGAAGTACCCGGACACGTTTGCGAAAACGCTGTTCGTTGTGACCTACGACGAGCATGGCGGGCTGTACGATCATGTGCCGCCTCCGGGGGCCGTTTCGCCCTTCGCCGCGCCCGTGGATAACTTCCCCTATGACCGCTATGGTGTGCGCGTGCCGACGCTATTCATCAACCCCCGGATCACGCCGGGAACGGTGTATCCGCCGCGCGAGCCGGGCGCTCCGGTGGCGGTGCCGCCGCACGACCACACCAGTCTGATTCAGACTGTGTTGCAGCAGTTCGGCGCCAATGGCGGATTTGGTCCGCGCGTAGCCAGCGCGCCGCCCATCGCTGGTCTATCGATGGGGGACTATGTGGAGCCGGAGCCATTGGCGGACCCGGTCTACATTGCCGCTGTTTCGCCGGAGCGGGGCCGGGTTACCACATTCCAACCCGGCGCGCCGACACTGGCCGGCGCGCTGGGTGGACTCTACAAGAAGATTCAGGATTGGCAGGATATGGGCGCTTACTTGGAGTAAGTGATCCGGAAAATCTTGTTATTGCCGTCTTCGGAAAGCAGCAGGCTGCCATCGGCGAGTTGCAACACGCCGACCGGGCGGCCGTAGACTTCTTTCGACTCTTCGCTGGGCAGGAAGCCGGAGAGGAAGGTCTCCAACTGGCCGGCCGGCTTCCCGCCCTTGAACGGTACGAAGGCCAACACGTAGCCGACCCGCTTGGCGCGCTCCGACGAACCGCGGAGGGCGATGAAGGCGCCGTTCTTATACTTGGCCGGGAAGGATTTGCCGGTGTAGAAGGTGAATGTCATGGCCGAGACGTGCGGTCCGAGGAGGAAGTCCGGTTCGATGGTTTTCTTCACGGCGTCCGGGTTCACGCCCTTGTGGCGGGGCTCTTCGTTGGGGCCGAGGTAGGCGTAGGGCCAGCCGTAGAAGGCGCCTTTTTTCACTTCGCTGAAGAAGTCGGCGGGCAGATCGTCACCCAGGCCGCCGCGCTCCTGCACGGTGGTCCAGAGGCGCTTGCTTTCGGGGTTGAAGCGAATAGCGACGGGGTTGCGGAGGCCGGTGGCGAAGATTTCGGGGCTGGTGCCGTCGAGGTTGTAGACGTTGACGGCGTTGCGGTTGGCGGGGTCGCCGAGTTCGTGATTGGAGCCGGAGCCGACACTCACGTAGAGCTTCTTGGCCTTGGCGTCGATGGCGACCGAGCGGGTGGTGTGGCCCTTGGTGTAGCCGGTGAGGTCGACGACTTTTTCGCCGGCGCCGATGGTCATGCTGGCGGGGTCGAGTTTGTAGCGTTTGACGGCTTCGGCTTCGGTGACGTAGAGGTAGCCTTCGTGGAAGGCCATGCCGAAGGGACGGTCGAGACCGGCGATGAGGGGCTTGCGGTTTTTGTCGTTGTTGACGACGTAGACGCCGCCTTTACCGGCGGGCAGGCTGTCGGCAACAAGAATGGTGCCGCCGGGGAGTTGCACCATTTCGCGGGGCTTGGAATAGCCGCTGGCGTACTCCTCCACTTTGAAACCGGCGGGCACGGAGAGCGACTTGCCGGCGGGCATGGGGACAACCTTCGACGGGTTGGCCGTTTGGGCCATGGAAGGGGCGGGGAGCGTGTATTTGCGGGCCTGCGGATAGACAGACGCGGTGAACAGAAGTGAGAAAAGAACTGCGCGTTTCATCGGTGACGCTAGTTTATCACTGCGCGGCGGGACCGGATAAAAGGCGCTCGTGGAGGACCTTTTCATCAAGATCGCCGGTCCATTTGGCGACGACGACGGCGGCCACGCCATTGCCGATGACGTTGGTGATGGCGCGGGCTTCGGACATGAAGCGATCGATGCCGAGGATGAGCGCCAGGCCGGCGACGGGCACGTTGCCAACGGCGGACAGCGTGGCGGCGAGGACGATGAAACCGCTGCCGGTGACGCCGGCGGCACCTTTGGACGTTAGCAGCAGCACGGTGAGGAGCGTAATCTGCTGGGTGAGCGTCATGGGCGTGTTAGTGGCCTGGGCAATGAAGACGGCGGCCATGGTGAGGTAGATGGAGGTGCCGTCGAGATTGAACGAGTAGCCGGTGGGGATGACGAGGCCAACGGTGGACTTGCCGGCGCCCAGGCTTTCGAGCTTCAGGATCATGCGCGGGAGGGCGGCTTCCGACGATGAGGTGCCTAGGACGATGAGGATCTCTTCCTTGATGTAGCGGAGGAAGCGGAAGATGTTGAAGCCGTGGAATTGGGCGATGCCGCCGAGGATAACCACGATGAAGACGACGCAGGTGAGATAGAACGTGGCCATGAGTTGGGCGAGCGACAGCAGGCTTTTCAGACCGTAGGTGCCGACGGTGAAGGCCATGGCGCCGAACGCGCCGATGGGGGCGAGCGCGGTGATCATCTTGACGATGGCGAAGAGGATTTCCGAGGTGCGCTCGATGAAGGTGAAGACTTCGTTTTTATGGGAGCCGAGGCGTTGGAGCGCGACGCCGAAGAGGATGGCGAGGAGGAGGACTTGGAGGATCTCGCCTTTGGCGAAGGCGTCGAAGAAGCTCGATGGAATGATGTTCAGTACGAAGTCCGTTGTGGAGGCCATTTTGCCGGGGCCGGTGTAGGCGGCGATGGCACCGGCGTTGAGGGTCTTGGGGTCGACGTTCATGCCCACGCCGGGTTGGACGACATTGACGATGAGCAGGCCGATGAGCAGCGCGACGGTCGAGACCACTTCGAAATAGAGTAGCGCGAGGCCACCGGTGCGGCCCACTTTCTTCATGTCCGCGGTGCCGGCGATGCCGACGACAACGGTGCAGAAGATGATCGGGGCGATGATCATCTTGATGAGCTTGATGAAGCCATCGCCAAAGGGCTTCATGGCCGCGGCCGATTCGGGGGCCAGGGCCCCGAAGGCGATCCCGATCGAGATCGCCACCAGGACCTGGAAGTAAAGAGAGCGGAACATGTTTAGGAGATTCTAGCGGAATCTACTGATAGAAGCACTTGTTCCATGCGTGGCGTTTCAATACGGCCAGCGTTTCCGGGGAGAGCGGTCCGGCGGCGGAGACGGCCGCGTTGGCTTCCACGTTGCAGATTTTGCGCATGCCGGGGATAACGGTGGACACCACGTCGTTCGAGAGCGTGAAGCGCAGCGCGGTGGTGGCGACGGCTTCGCCGGAGTTGGCTAGATCGGCTTGTAGCGCGTTGAAGGCGTGGACGACTTGCGCCTTGCGATCGCCGCGGAAGTAGAACTCACGGAACTCGCCGGGCTCGAAGACCGTGTCGACGGTAACGGCGCCGGTGAGCGCGCCTTCGTCGAGCGGGCAGCGGGCCAGCACGCCGATGTTGTGCTTCTTGCAGGCTTCGAAGAGGTTGATCTGCGGGGACTGTTCGTAGATGTTGTAGATGACCTGGACGGTATCGATGAGGCCGGTTTCGATGATTCCCAGGGCCGAATCGGGCTGGTGGTCGTTGATCGAGATGCCGAAGTGCTTCACTTTGCCGGACTTTTTGAGGTCTTCGATGCCGCGGCGCCAGGAGTCGAAGTGGACCCAGTCGGGGTTCCAGACGTGGAGTTGCTGGAGGTCGATGCAGTCGGTGTTGAGGTTACGGAGCGACTGCTCGGTCATGTCGACGATGTAGTCGTAGGGGAACACCTCTTCAATGGGCGTGCCTTTGCGGGCGGGCCAGACGCGGTTCTTCGGGGGGATCTTGGTGGCGATGGTGACGGGGGCCTTCGTTTCGGCGGCGACCTGGGCGATGAGGCGCTCCGAGTGGCCTTCGTTGTAAGCGAAGGCGGTGTCGATCAAATTGATGCCGAGTTCGATGGCGCGGCGGAGGGCGGCGAGGGACTCTTCGTCGGAGCCGTTCAACCACTGTTTGCCGCCGATGCCCCAGGCGCCAAAACCGATCTCAGAAACTTGGAGGCCCGTACGGCCCAATGTGCGATTGCGCATAGAGTTCTATTATGAAGGCTGTATGCGTTGGATACTGGTGGCCTTTTCGACTCTCCTGCTTTTCGGCGCCAGCGTGCGCCTGTTTTTGAAGGACGGCACGTTTCACGTCGTCAGCGAGTACAAGGTGCTGAGCGACCGCGTGCGTTTCTATTCGCTGGAGCGGAGCGACTGGGAGGAGATCCCGTTGGAGCTGGTGGACCTGGCGAAGACGAAGGGCACCGTCGACGCGCAGGCCAAGGACGTGGCGGCCGAGAAGAAGGCCGAGGCCGAGGAAGAGGCCGCCGAGAAAGCCATGCGCAAGGAGATCCGCGAGGTGCCAAAGGAGGCAGGGCTTTATTACCTGGTGGACGGCCAGCCGATGAAGGCGTTGAAACAGGCGGAGCTGAAGATCGTCACAGATAAGAAGCGGCAGATCCTGAAGGTGCTGACGCCGATCCCGATTTTGGCGGGGAAGAGTCATTTGGAGATCGATGGCTTGAAGAGCGCGTTCGTGGTGAATGAGGAGCGGCCGGAGTTCTATTTCCGGCTCGCGTCGGAGGAGCGGTTCGGGCTGGTGCGGTGTGTGGCGGCGCCGAAGGGGACGGGGCGGATTGTGGAGCGGTGGGAGATTGTGCCGGTGGTGAAGGAAGTGGTGGTGCAGCACGAAGAGGTGCAGATCTTCCGGAAACAGGTGGGCGAGGGGCTGTATAAAGTGTGGCCGATGGAGCCGTTAACAACGGGCGAATATGCGTGGATTGAGTTCACCGAAGGCAAAGGGAACACGCAGGTTTGGGACTTTTCATTTCCCTCAAAAAAATAATGTTCAGTGGCGGTAACAGTTTACCTGTACGAAGCATCCGATAGCGGGGTGCCCCGCTTTCCCCCTAAGTCATGCAGTTTCATGCGATTATGTGCTAATCTGATAGGCGGTGGCCGTGTGTGCGGCCGCTGGCAGAAGATCATTGCACGCCTCACCAACACCAACAGCAACAGCAACAACAACTCACCACATACAGATTTTAGGGAGGAGGACTGGTAATGATTAAACGGTCCCTGACATGGTTTATCCTGCTGTCACTCTACGTCGCCGGGCTCATGGCCCAAGGCGTCAACACCAATGCGACGAAGGATGACTGGGAAGAAATCAATTTTGAAACGGGCTCCGCAGTACTCACGGACGGGTATCCGAGCCTGCTGCGTTTAGCCGAGTTACTGACGAAGAACCCCGGCTTTAAAGTTCGCGTGGAAGGCCACACGGACGGCATTGGCTCCAAGCGTGCCAATGAAAAGCTGGGCATGCAGCGCGCGCAGGCTGTGAAACAGTTCCTGGAAAAATATGGCGCGCGGCCCGATCAGATTTCGGCCACCACGCAGGGCATGGTCCAGCCGAAGGTTGGCAACGATACCAAGGAAGGCCGCTGGATGAATCGGCGTACGATGTTGTACGTTGCCGATGCCCAGGGCAAACCGGTGTCGGCCGGTGGTGTGGGCGATGCGATCCGCAACCTGAATGCGGCGGCCGGTGGCCCCGCGGCGGCTGCCGATCCGAAATGCTGCGATGAGATTTTGAAGCGGCTGGATAAGTTGGACGACATCCTGGCGCTGCTCCGCACGATGAAGGGCGAGCACGACAAGCTGGCCGGCGAAGTGGCCAAGCTGAAGGACGACAACCAGAAGATGGCTGCCGCCAACGCCGCCACCGCCGCCGCGGGCCTCGCGCCCAAGGCCAAGGAAGACGTCGCTGACGTTTCCCGCAAGGTCATTGAAGAGACGCTCGCCAAGAACAACTCGCCCAAGTTCTCCCTCCTCGGCGCCAACGCCGGGGCCGACAGCCAGGGCCGGTTGACCTTCAACGGCAAGGGCCGCTTCTTCGCGCCGATCGGCAAGACCAGCGCCTTCCAGAGCGAAGCGGAGTACATGTACTTCCGCGACCGCCAGGAAGGGCAGTTTGACGCCGGTTTGGTGCAGCGGTTCGACAAGGTGCAGATGGGCCTGTTCTCCAGCTTCAAGCACGCCAGCTTCAGCCAGTACTCTGGCGGCGGCACGCTGGGCCAGGGCGCGGTCGCGGTGGACTACATCTTCAAGCGCGGCCGGCTGGGCCTCTTCGGCACCAAGGCGTTCCTGAACAACGCGGTCATCAACCGCGCCGTGGTCAGCCCGAACGTGTTCCTGGAGACGTACCTCCGCGCGGTCGATCAGATCGGCGGTTCGACCTCGGTGGCTCTGTGGAAGGACACCTACGTCGAAGGCAACCTCGGCTTCCTGCGCGCCTACAGCGGCAACAACAAGCCGGGCGGCATGATCCGCTTCGTGCAGCCGGTCAACAAGATGATCGCGCTCAGCGTCGAAGGCGGCCTGAACGAAACGCTCATCGGCAAGAACAACTCCGGCGCCGTTCGCTTCGGCATTCTGTTCGGTAACTGGCTGCGTCCGAAGGACTACGCCGCTACCGAAACGCCTGTGCCGATGGACATCCCGCGCCTGCGGTATGAAGTGCTGAGCCGGCGCATCCGCACCGGTAACAGCGCTCCGATCGCCGACGCCGGTGGTGACCAGGTCAACGCCGCCGCCGGGCCGATTCGGCTGGACGGTTCGGCCTCCTACGATCCCGATGGCGACCCCATCACCTACCAGTGGACGCAGGTCGCCGGCCCCACGGTCACGATAAATAACCCCACTTCCGCTGTCGCCGGCTTCACCGCCGCCGCCGGTCAGACGTACGCCTTCCGCCTCGCCGTCCGCGACGACCAGGGCGCGACGGGTATCGCCCGCGCCACCGTCGGCGTTCGCTCGCCGCAGGTGGTTCGCATCATCCGGTTCCAGGCCAACCCGATTCAGGTGAAGGCCGGCCAGCCGGTGAACCTGTTGTGGCTGATTGAAAATGCCGACTCGGCCAGCATCACGCCGGTCGGTGGCGCGGTCAACGCCACGCAGGGCACGCTCACGGTGAACCCCACCGAAAACACCACCTACCGCCTGACTGCCAAGAACGCGACCAGCGAAGCGGTGGAAACGGTCACGGTCAACGTGGAACGCCCGCTGCCGCGAATCATCAGCTTCCAGGCAACCCCGGCCACCATCAACCGTGGTCAGGGCTCCACGCTCGCCTGGCAGACCGCCGACGCCGATACGATCTCGATCGCCGGCATCGGTAACGTGTCGCCGTCCGGCACCTCGCCGGTTTCTCCGAACGACACCACCACCTACACCATCACCGCGACGAACGCCTTCGGGTCCACGTCGGCCACGGCTGTGGTTCAGGTGGGTGTGCCTCCGCCTCCGGGCGGCGGTGGTGATGGCCTGCCGCGCATCATCCGCTTCACCGGTTCGCCGATGGACATCACCGCTGGTGATCGTACCTCGCTCGACTGGTTGGTGGAAAACGCGACTTCGGTCACCATCAGCACGCTGGGCACCGTGGGCCTGCAGGGCAACACGGGCATTTCGCCGAATCAGAACACGCTCTACACCTTGACCGCGGCGAACGCCCAAGGTCAGGTGAGCTCGACGATCGGAATCAACGTGCGTCCGGCTGTCGTGCCGCCCACGCCGCCGCCGTCGTTGACCGCTTGCGTCGCCAACCCGGTGGAAGTCGCCAACGCCGGTGACTCCGCGTCGATCAGCTACACCGCCACCAACTTCACGGTGGTCACGCTGAACGGCCTCGGCGTCGGCAACCCGGTTGTGGTTCGTCCCAACACGACGACCACCTACACGCTCATCGCCTACAACGCCAAGAACGAAACGGCTCGCTGCGAAGTGACCGTTCGCGTCAAGACGCCGCCGGTGATCGAACGGCCCATCGCCAACGCCGGTCCCAGCATCGACACGCTGTACCGCCTGATCACGCTCGACGGCTCGGCTTCGTCCGATCCCAAGGGCGGGCCGCTCACCTACCGTTGGCGCCCGCTGGAGAAAACCGCCGTGGTTCTCGAACCGACGTCGGTGACTCCGCGTGTGCAGCTCGGTGAGCAGTTCGGGCCGTACCTGTTCGAACTCACCGTGACCAACCAGGCCGGTGTTTCGGCCACGTCGGTCGTCACTGTCAACTTCGTTTCCACGCGCGTTCGTTAACCCGATCGCGCGTAGGGTTCCCGCAACCCAAAACGGCCGGTGCCTCACCCAGGCGCCGGCCGTTTTGTTTTTAGCCTTCGCAGGCCACGGGGTTTTCGTAGCAGTCTTCGTTGTCCTTGGGTGTGGACGGATTGGCGCACTTGAAGTCTTTTTCGATCAGCAGATGAATGGGGCCGGTCGAGTCCTCAAATCCGATGCGGTCATCGACATCCCAACCGCCGAGCCACGCCGCCGGAATGTGCACGGTCAAACGCGCGCCGTCGGCGGTGACGCCCAGCGCGGAGGCCCCCGCATCGGGCCGCAACGCATACTGCATGGCCACCGGGAGCGTCGGGCACGTCTCAATCACTTCCCCGCCCTCAGCGAGCGTCTTCACCTCGGACTGTTTCAAACGGAGCCGGATGCTATCGGCGTGGATACGAAGCTTCATAATTAAAGTATGCCGATGTATGAGTACGCTTGTCCGGAATGTGGCGCCCGGTTTGAAAAATTGCGCCGGATGTCGGAGGCCGACAGCCCCTCCCGCTGCACAGTCTGCGGCGCCGAAAACGCCCAGCGCGTGATCTCCACGTTCTGCGCCGCCGGGGGCTGCGGCTCCGGTGGCAACGGCCGCTTTAGTTGAGGCCCCCAGTAGCGCTCCCGGCGGGAGCCAACGCCTCGTCCAAGTACTTCAAGTAAACAGCCAGAAAGCGATACGTCGCCTTGTAGGCGTCCACGTTCACCATGCTCAACTGATCGTCGATCGTGTGCAAAATCGGCCAGGTTTTGTTTGTCAGCGCGTGGAAATCGATTGTCGGCACCTTCGCGTCCCGGAACGGCGCCGTATCGCTGTTGCCAACTTTCTCCACGTTCATCCCTTCCACCGGGATCTTCAACACTCGGCCGATCCCTAGCGCCATCCGCGCCAACTCCGGATCGGCTCGCGACGCCCACACATACAGCGGCAACGGCCCCGCCGCGACACTGTCCACATTCACCACCGCCCGAACACGTTTCAATAGCGTCTTCCGGTTCGCCGAAACCCACGCCCGCGATCCAACCAGCCCGGCCTCCTCATCGGTAAACCCGATGAACAGAAACCGGTAGCGCAAGGATTTGCCGTGCAGCAGGCTCTGGTACAACGAGGGCAATAGCGACGCGCCCGTCCAGTTATCAATCGCCCCAGCGCCCGCACGGACTTTGTCGAAGTGCGCCGTCACCAGGATCAAATCGGAATCCGCATCGCCACCCACTGCACAAACCAGATTCGGCAGCTTCGAACCTTTCGCTTTCTGCTCCTCCACTTCGCACCCGGCATCTTCAAACATCGTGCGCAGCACGCCCATCCGTGTTTCGTTCTCCCCGCGCGCAATCCGTTGCAGGCGGCCCACCACCGTCGACTCCGCAATCGTCGAAAACTGCAGTTGCTGGGCCAGCAACGGAACGCCGAGTAACATCAGCCAAATACGCATCCTTCAAATTCTAACCGCCGTGCTTTATAGTGGGGAACAGACTTATGCTTACACTCGGATTCGTCAGCGCCATCCTGCCTGACCTCAACCTGGAAGAAGTCCTCGCCTTCGCCGCGTCCAACGGGTTCTCGTGCGTCGAACTCATGTGCTGGCCGCAAGGCAAAGCCGAGCGCCGCTACGCCGGCATCACCCACATCGACGTCGTCGGTTTCACCAAAAGCGATGCCGATAAAGTGAAGGATCTCGCCGCCAAGTATGGCGTCACCATCAGCGGCCTGGGCTACTATCCCAACCCGCTCGCCCCCGATAAGGCCGAAGCCGCCGTCTATGTGAAGCACCTCGGACACGTCATCAAAGCCGCGAGTTTATTGGGTGTCGGCGTCGTCAACACCTTCATCGGCCGCGACTACACGCAGACCGTCGACGAAAACTGGCCACGCTTTCTGAAGACCTGGAAACCGCTGATCGCCCTCGCCGAAAAGCACAACGTGAAGATCGGTATCGAGAACTGCCCGATGTCCTTCACCAAGGACGAATGGCCCGGCGGCAAGAATCTGATGACCTCGCCCGCCATCTGGCGCCGCGCGTTCAACGACATTCCCAGCGACCATTTCGGCCTCAACTTCGACCCCTCCCACTTCATCCTCCAGCACATGGACTACCTGAAGGCCATGCGCGAGTTCGGCCCCAAGCTCTTCCACATGCACGCCAAGGACGCCCGCATCGACCGCGATAAGTTGAACGAAGTCGGCGTCTTCGCCTATCCCAATTTGTGGCACACGCCGAAGCTTCCCGGCCTGGGCGACGTCGATTGGGGCAAGTTCTTCAGCGTGCTAACCGAGACCGGCTACAGCGGCGGCGTCTGCATCGAAGTCGAGGACCGCGCCTACGAAGGCGACCTCGAACTCCGCAAGGCCTCGCTCATCCAAAGCGGCCGCTACTTGAAGAACTTCATTCCTTAATTCGCCGAAACGCCATACTCCCGGCGGTAGCCTTCGGGTCCAACCCGAACCGCAGCAGGAACGCCTGCAGCGTCGCGCTATCGCCGGTGAGGATGGGCTTGTTGTCCACCATCAGGTGCGAAGTTCCCACGGCCTGTTTCCGCAGCCAATCGGAGTCCAGCCAATGGAACTTCACGCCCTCGCCAGATTTCTCCAGCAGCATGAAAAAGTGCCCTGGAATCGCCAAATCGGCGCGCTTGGCCGTCACCAGATCCAGCACTTGGCGCGTGCCGATCTTCACCATCCGCCCCTGCAACCGCATCGGTTCGCCGTCGGCCTCGCCGGGGATCCAGATGATGTCGTAGTAGCCCTCTTCCGGCCGCACCAGTACGCTGCCCTTGCAGTCCTTTTCGGCGCAGATCCACTCGCCCGTCAACGTGCCGTCCATCACGCCCGTCGCCGCCAGCGGGTGCACCGACAGTAGGTCGCCGCACCCCGCCAACATCGTCAATAGCGCCAACAGCAGCGTGCGCATTTCAGTTCGCCAACGGCGGACCTCCGGGAATGTTGATCGTGCGCCGCTCCGCCGGGTAGCTGTGCCGGGTCGCGGTGAATTTCGCAGTCAAATACTCGCCCATGTAGATGGGCCCGGCCAGCGTGTCCCCGGCCAGCGTGCCCGCAAACGTGAAGGTCAGCGAGTCACCCGGCGAGCTCTGCGTGCTCTGCAGCTTCACCTTATCGCCGTCAATCGTGCCAAACACATCGCGCACCGTGAACTCACCCTTGTGCGTGCCCTGCAGCGTGTTGCCCTTCTGCTCCAGCATCAACGTATGCTGGCTGCTGCTCGAAAAGAACTGGATGGCCACATCCCACCGGCCAGTCAAATTGCCAGCCGGCGCCGCCGCCGCGGGCTTCGGCGAACGCTTCTGCGACAGCAGTTCGTGCAGCCGCTCAGCGACGATCTTATCGTTCCCCGGCTGCATCATCCACGCCGCAATTTCGAGCGACGTCGTCCCCTCCGGCGCCGAATCCGGCCCGCCCTTGCGCGGCAGTCCCCCGCCCGCGCCCAGTGCAATGCGCGGCTTCGTCCGCGCAACCGTTTCAGCCAGCTCCTCGCCCGTCACATGCAGCTTCGCCGGGTCCCAATAGATCTGCAAAGTCGGCGTGCGGTTCGATAATCCGCGCGGCTCGCGAATCGAAGTCTTCACCCCATCCACTTGCGAAACACGCTTGGCGATCGTGTCCAGATAACCCAACCACCGCGCCCATTCGGCCTTGTGATCCCGCTTCGCCCAGGCCTCCACGGCGGCCACCATGCCGATCGTCTCTTCCCGGCCAACCTTGTTATCCCGCCCCGGCCCGTGGTGCGGCGAGCTCGCCTGCCAGGCCGATTGCAGGATGTCCTTCCGCCCCAACAGCAGCCCCGCGCATTGCGGCCCGCAAATTGCCTTGCCGCCTGAATAGGCCACAACGGAGGCGCCCCGCGCCAGGTGGACATTCGGAATGGTCAACACCTCCGCCGCCGCGTCGACGAGGATCGGAATCCCCCACGGCTTCGCCATCCGGGCGATGTTCTCGAGCGATAACGGCCCGCTATCAGCCGGCCCGCCGGAGTTCAAATAGATCATCGCCGTGCGCGAACTAAGGGCGCTCTGAAACTCCTCGGCCGTGTCGACGTTGATCATCTTCAGCCCAATGTTCCGAATGGCATGGTCGTACACACTTCGCGAGGTTCGCGGCACCACGCACTCGGTCTTATCGAGCCCCGTCAAGTCCGGAATCCGCAGCAATTTCTCCGGATTCCCGCCCGAAACGCACGCCGCCGCAACGTGTTTCAACCCCGCTGCGCAGCCAGCCGAGACCATGCCCCACTCGGCGCCCGTGATCTCCGCCAGACGCTGACCCACACCGTGCGCCAGCTCATCCAACTGCACGAAATGCTGCGACGCCGCATCCATCGCCGCCCGCACTTCGGGCAGTTCAATCGACGCGCCGATGATCGTAAAGGTGCCCCGGCAGTTGATTACCGGCTCCACGCCGATCGACTGGTACACGTCCGGCCCCGCGCGCAGCGGCCCAGCCGCGGCGGCAGCAGGCGTCGCCGCCACACCCAACAGCGCGCCCATTTGAAACAGGTCCCGGCGCGAAGCGCCCTCGGTGTCCTGTGTCTGAATCTCCGGCAGTTCGTCAGCCATCGTGCCCCCATGTGGGAGACCTTCATCGCGGAGGGCTCCGCAGTCATAATACCAGCCGCCAACCGCGCCCGCGCGCCCGGCTTGCCCGGAGGTTCCCATTGTGGGAAGTTCGTTGTATGCCTGTCATCTGGCAGCGCGCCTTTGGCGCATTCGACAACACCAGCGGCTATCGGCCGCAGCATGAATACGGCTGATTTTGTGGGTGAACTCGTTGTCTTCGATATTGGCGGAAACAAATACAGGCTAATCGCTTACGTCCACTATCGCCATCAAGCGGTCTACATCAAACACATCCTTACCCACCGGGAATACGACAAAGGAGA
>CANIFK010000055.1 GCA_947466555.1 Acidobacteriota bacterium
GAGGTGTGTGCAACGATGCGGGCGAGGATGGCGTACCCGGTGTTGGAGTATCGATATTTTTCGCCGGGGGCAAAGAGCAGGGACGTCTGCTTGACGACGAAGGCCTGGACGTCGGCGTCGGTGAGTTGCGGTGTGCCGTCCGGTACGTCGTTGTCGTAATCGCGCAGGCCGCTGGTGTGGGTCAGCAGATGGCGGATCGTGATGCCGTTGACGTAGGCGGGCCAGAAACCTTGAATGTGCTTGCTGACTGGATCGTCGATTGCAAGCTTGCCATCCTTCGCGAGGAGCAGTATGGCGGTGGCGGTGAATTGCTTGGTGATCGAGGCCAGGCGGAAGTTGGTTCTTGGCGAAATCTTGCGGCCGGATTCGACATCGGCCGTGCCCTCTACTTTTGTCTGTACCGGCTTTCCATCGCGCAGTATGAGCAGCGCGGAACCGGGGTCAAGCATCGCCAATAGAAAACAGAACATATGTGCATGATGCAACTTTTTCGAGAGCTCCTATATTTTCCGGACAACGGTGTCCCCTTTGTTTGTAGACCGAAAGGTGAAGGATCACATCATGAAGAAAATCGCAATTATTTGCGGATTACTGGGCTTGGCGGCTGCGATGAACGCGGCGCCGGCCACCTATCAATTCGCGGGGACCACCTCCTCCGCGTTGACCGTGAACAACGGAACCAATACCGGAAACATCCCCGCCGGAACGCCCTACACGGGCACTTTGACCTACGACGATGCGCAGGCCGTAACGCCCGTTTCCTATTCGGGAGGCACGCACACGGTCTACAACTTCACGCAGATGACGATGACGGTCAACGGGACCACTGTGAGTTTCGGGCCCGGCAAAATCGATGTTTTCGACAATCTGGTTTCGCAGGTCAGCTATCCCAGCGGCGATTCGCTCTACGTCAACATAACGGCTTCTGTCGCGCCGAATGGCCTGTTGAACGGAGCCCAATTCAACTACATCTATCTCGCCCTGCTGGATGCAACGGGCACGGCGATCAACGGCGGCGCGTTGCCGGCAAACCTCAGTCTGGCAAGCTTTCAGACCAGCTCTTTTGTTGGCTTTAACTACGGAACGGGTGGTGTTCCGTATGGCGCTGGCAACACGACGACAATCCAGTTTCTTTCCTCTCTGAGCAACGGAACGGGAAGCGCGACACCGCCTACTGTCCTGACGTCCGCGTTGCCGAACGGCGTCGTGGGTGTTGCCTATTCCGCGGCCATCAATACGGCAACACCGAACGGCAACGCGAAGACTGTTTCGGTTGCAGGTCTTCCCAGCGGCCTATCCTTCGACGGAGCGGCGATCATCGGGACGCCGTTGGCAGTCGGAACTTCGCAAGTAACTGTATCGGTCGTCGATACAGTGACCAATCTCTCCACGAGCCGATCGCTTCCGCTCACGATCAACGCTGCGCCGATCAGTTTCGCCCCGGCTCTGCCGGACGGCGTTGTGAACACGTCTTATGTAGCAAGCTTTCAGGCAGCCACCGGCGGCACAGGAGTCTTCACATACGGCGTGTCCGGGCTGCCGGCCGGACTCACTCTCACCGGAACCACCATCTCGGGCTTGCCGACTGTTCCAGGCACCTACCCTCTCATCCTAACGGCGACTGATTCGGCGGGCGCCACCGCCTCGGCAATCGTCAACCTTCGCATCAGCAACCCAACGCAGACAACGTGCGCAGGGACGAACGCGGTGATCTCCGCCTACGTAGCCCGGAACCCCGGATTTATCGTGGTGAACGGCGGGTTGAATCTGTTGGACCACCTTTGGACGACGCTCCTGAATTCCGGCAACACTACCTTCCAGGGCGGCCTGGTGAACTGGTTCCAGACCGGTCTCATCGTCGACTACACGGGTACTTCCGATCCCGCCGGCTGCATCCTCACGAGCCTGACCGTGAAGCCGAAGGTGACAATCAGCACAACGTATCTGCCGAACGGCAAAGTGGGCGTGGCGTATCTGGCTCCCGTTAGCGCCGCGTGGGGTGTTGCCCCCTACTCCGTGACAGTCTCCGGCCTGCCGGGCGGGCTGACCTTCAACGGCCAGGATGTGACGGGAACGCCCCAGGTGGCGGGTACGTTCGCGGTGACGATCACGGCGATTGACGGTGTTGGCGCGACGGCTACGACGGCGGTCGCGCTGACAATTGACCCGGCCCCGGCGGGAAACTATACGGCGCCCGACGAAGGGCTGGGGAAGATTACGGCGATTGGGGCGGACTACATCATGATCGGCGCGAAGAAGCTGATCTGGAATGGAGCAACTTCGATCAAGGTGAACACTCCGAATGGCCCGCTCAACTCCATCACGAGCTTCGTGAAGGTGGGAATGAAGGCACAGTGGAAAGGGCTGCGGGACAAGGCCACGAATACCGTGCTGACCGCTAAGCTGGAGATCAACTGACCGGTGTTGGGATAATGCCGGAATGGGCATGATTCAGTTCGTCGGCAACTACGACGACTTATCCAGTGAGCGGGGATACCAGTTCCGCTTCCATTGCGACAAGTGTGGCAATGGGTACATGTCGCGGTTCATCACGTCGAAGGTCGGCATTGCCGGGACGCTGTTGCGGACGGCTGGGTCGATCTTCGGCGGGTGGGCTGGGACGGCGGGGTACAACAGCTATGACGTGCAGCGCATGGCCGCCGGGCCAGAGCACGATTCGGCGCTGCAGGACGCCGTAGAGGAGGGCAAACAGTACTTTAAGCAGTGCACGCGCTGCGGCAAGTGGGTTTGTCCGGAGGCGTGTTGGAATGGCAAGGCAAACCTCTGCGAGGGCTGTGCGCCGGACTTTGCGGAGGAGTTGGCCGCCAACCAGGCACAAGTGATGGCGGAGGCCGCGCGCCAGCAGATGGTGGAACAGGCGCAGAAGACCGACTACGTGAGCGGTGTGGATATGACCACGGGCGGGCAATCGGCCGCGCCGAGTGTGGGCGAGCGGGCCCCATCGACGCCCGTCTGCGTGAAGTGCCGCGCCGACCTCGGATCCGGCAAATTCTGTCCACAGTGCGGCACTCCGGCGGCGGCGGCCGCGGCGAAACAGTTTTGCCCGCAATGCGGGACCGCGGCGGAGCGAACCGCGCGCTTTTGCGCCGACTGCGGGGGGAAGTTGGCCGGGGGGAAGTGATATTCTCGAAGGACTATGAGCAACGAAATCACGCGTCGCCATCTCTTGGGTGTCTCGGCCGCTACGATCGCGGGCGCACCCGGTATTCTTTCCGCGCAAAACGTCAGCGGCAAGGTGAATGTCGGCTGGATTGGGGCCGGCACTCGCGGCATGCACGTCATGAAGATGATGTACCAGGCCGTGCCGGAGAGTGTGGTGGTATCGGGTGTTTGTGACACCTTTGAAGGCAATCTGGCCAAGGGCAAAGACCAGATTCAGACGATGGGCAAGAACACGCCGAAGACCTACGTCGACTACAAGGAAATGCTGGCCGACAAGTCGATCGACGCCGTGTTTATTGCCACTCCGGAGCATTTGCACCACGAGATGACGATCGCGGCCTTGCGCGCGGGGAAGAACATCTACGTGGAAAAGCCGCTGGCTCACACCATTGAAGAGGGCCAGGAGATCGTTCGCGAAGCGAAGAAGGCCGGCAAGGTTGTGCAGGTCGGCACGCAGAATCGTTCGAACACGCTGTATAAAAAGGCCAAGGAAATGGTGGCCCAGGGCATGATCGGCGAAGTGCACTATGTGCGCGCGTTCTGGTATCGCAATTCGCTCGAAGACAATCCGGCCTGGCGCTACGCCATTCCGCCGGACGCCACCGAAAAGAACACCGACTGGAAGAAGTTCCTGGGTTCGGCGAAGAATCGTCCGTTCGATAAGCAACGCTACTATCAATGGCGCTTGTACTGGGACTACTCCGGCGGCATCTCCACCGACCTCCTTGTCCACCAGACCGACATCACCAACTTCGTCTGCGGCAAAGCCGAACCGCTCTCCTGCATGGCCTCCGGCGGCATCTATCGCTGGGCCGGCGCAAGCGACGACCGCGAAGTGCCCGATACGCTGAGCGCGATCTACGAATACCCCGACAAGTTCCATATCAACTACTCCTGCTACTTCGGCAACGAGCAGTATGGCTATGGCGAACAGTTCATGGGCAACGAAGGAACCATCGAAGTGTTGAACCGCCAGACGCTGCGCTTCTACACCGAAAAGTTCCGCGGCAAGGCGCCGGACAAGGTGAAGGCCCGCCAGGAGTTCACCGAAGACAAACCGGGCAATGACATCCCGGCGGTGCAGGCGCACACGGCGAACTTTATCAACGCCGTGTTGGGCAAAGAGAAAGTGATCGCGCCCGTCGAAGTGGGCCAACAGGCGGCTGTTTCCGGCCACTTGGCGACCCTTTCGCTGCGCAACAACAAGAAAGTCCTGTGGGATAGCAAGACGCAGAAGTACCGCTTCGTTTAGTCCGGTAAAGGAAAAAGAGAGACGCTATGGCACAGAACGAGAACAACTCCAGTCGAATTGTGTTTGCCGCCATTCTGGCGATTTTTGTCTACGGCGTTATCGCCGCCATGTTGGGTGTTTTGTTGGCATCGTTCAACCTCACGCCGGAACAGAACGGGAATATCGCTTTGGCGCAGGCGATCGGTATGATCATCGCCTCGCTATCGGCTGGCCCGATCATCGATGCGAAGGGAAAGAAGCTGGCGCTGGTTACTTCGCTCGCGCTCATCGCCGGCTCGCTGTTTTTACTGCGCACTTCGAGCGGCTACGACCAGCAGTTGCTCTGGGTGTTCGTGCTTGGTTTGGGCGGCGGCATCCTCGTCACCGCGGCCAATGCGCTGGCCGGTGACGTGAACGAAGAACGCCGCTCGGCAACGCTGAACTTCCTGAACCTGTTCTTCGGTTTGGGCGGGATGGCGACGCCGTTGATCGCGGCGAACGTTGTGAACAACGATCCGCAGATGCTCTGCCTGCTGGCCGCGGTGTTGGCGACGGTGACGCTGGTTGTCCACTTCACGACGCCTATGCCTGGTCCCAAGGGCGGCGCCGGCGGCGGCGGCGTGGCGATCGGAGAGTTGATCTCCAAGCCCGCCCTGTGGCTCTTCGCGGGTTTCCTGTTCCTGTACGTGGCGGCTGAAATCGGTGTTTGGAACTGGCTGGCGCAGTTGCTGCAATCGCGCGGCACCGATGCCAAGGCAGCGCAGAACATCGTTGGCTCCGGCTTTGCTTTCGGCATTCTGGTTGGCCGTGTTGTGGTCAGCCGCGTGCTGATCAAGGTGCCGGCCTCGCTGGTGCTGTTGGCCAGCGCGGCGCTGATGTTGGTGACCACCTACATCCTGCTTCAGACCACCGATCCCTCGATGGCCTGGGGCACAGTGTTCGCCGCT
This sequence comes from Acidobacteriota bacterium, assembly GCA_947466555.1. Classification (GTDB taxonomy): domain Bacteria; phylum Acidobacteriota; class Terriglobia; order Bryobacterales; family Bryobacteraceae. Next base: position 5,362 of record CANIFK010000055.1, read on the forward strand.
GGCATCGCTATGGCGCCGGTGTTCCCGACCACGCTCGGCATGGTGGGCGACGCGTTCCCAAAGGGCACAGCGACCGCGATGGGCTTCGTGATCACGTTCGGCTGGGTCGGCCTGGCCGTCAGCTCGCGCGTCATCGGTGCGCTGGGCGGTGATGATCCCAAGCAGTTGCCCACGGCTCTCATGGTGCTCCCGGCAGCCAGCGCGCTGATGGTGGTCATCATGATCGTGCTTCGCGCCATCACTCCGAAAAAGGCGTAAGAAACGTTCGACGAAACGGCCTCCTGATGCCTCGGCATCCGGAGGCCGTTTTCTTTTCTACTTCGGAAATCCAGAAGCCGGCGGCGTAAACGGCGCGACGAATGACGCCTTCGCACCCTCTTTGGGAATGGGCATGTTGAGTGTCCATAGCAGACCGTTGACCACCATCCGGCGGAAGTCGTCGTTGCGGAAATCCTCGGGGTGGCCGAGCGTGGTGAAGAAGACTCGCCGGTTCTGATCCGTCTTAGTCCACGCCACCGGTTGCGGTCCATCGTCACGCCCATTCTGTGGGTTGATCGCGTGGCCGGTCAGCAGCGGATGGCAGTCCCCTTGCAACGGATTGACGGTGTATAGCCAGCTCGGCATCGTGAGCGCTGGATTCACGCCGTTCAGAATCGGGTGGTCCCCGGCTTTCTCGGTGCGCGTGGTGGAGAGATGGCCGTGATGCCGCGTCCACCGCGCCCCGAAGACGCGCAGGGAAAAGGCATCATTTTCGGCTTCGTGCAGATGGCCAGCCGGGTACTTCAGCGAGTGGGTGCTGGTTCGGAATCCGGCAATCGGCCGGCCCGATTTCTCATACGCGCGAATCGCCTGATACTGTTCCTCCGGCAACTCCCGCCAGCGGAGAAAGAACACGGCTAGGTCCGCCGTTCGCAGCGCTTCCACCCCCTCGATATTCTTGTTCGATTGCGGCGTCGGCCGGGCGAACAGGACCTGCGTCCGAAGCCCGTAATGCTTCTCCAGTATCCCCGCCAGCGCGGGCATCGTGTACTCGCTGCGGTACTCGTCGTCGCCGGTGACGAACACCACCTTCGGCGGCTCCTGCGGCGGGAGCAGTGCGGCCAGGAGCGTTCGTCTAAACAAACTGCACTCCGATCTGCGCGGCTACCTTTCGGATGTAGGTGGCCGCTTCCAGGTACTCGTCGGTACCCTTCAAATGCTCCAACATCAGCGGCGCCTCGATGGCCGTCAACGCCTTCAAATAGGGCCTGTAATCCAGCTCGCCGCGGCCGGGAATCACCTCGATGAAATGCACATTCATCTCCGGAGTCCAGGCCAGATCCTTGGCGTGACAGGACACGATATAGCGCCCGAGTTTGGCGAACAACTCCTCGGTCAACGCGGCGTTGTTGTAGAACTTCTCCGGGCTGTTCACGGCGTTACAAACATCGATGTGAACCGCGAAGCCGGGCCGCTGAATCGCCTTGATCAGCTGCAAATAACGGTCGGCCGTTTCCGGCATGCACCAGCCCATGATCTCCAGGGCGAACTTCGCGCGCTTCGGTTTCACGGCGTCAATCACCTTGCGGCAGTTCTCCACCGTGGCGTCGAAGAACTGTTTGCTGAAATTGTCCTTGTGTGGGCCATACCAGACCTTCGGATTGAAGCTCCCGGCGATATCGACGCAACAGCGCGCGCCAACCGCGTCGGCCAGCGCCAGCCGGCTGGTGACGTAGTCAATATTCGCCTTGCGCGCCGCCGCGTCCGGATCCAGCATATTCTTCCACGCGCCCACCTCGGCAATCAGCACGCCTTCGGCCTTAAACGCCGCCTCAATTGCCTGACACCGCGCGCTGTCTTTCACTTCAGCCGCGGGACAATAGGCGGCCGCGTAGCCAAGCCGGCGGTGCTCCCGCGCCAACTCGCGCGGGTCGTCTGACTTTAGAAAAATCGGTCCGCCCAGACGAACGGGAAGCGGTTTGGCGGCAGCGGCGGGAAGCGCCGCGGCCGCCGCAAGAAAGTGGCGGCGCGTGGATGGCATGACGCCCCGATTCTATAACACCCCTAAAACGGCGGCAGCCTGCTGCATCGCCAGCAGCGGGCTGGACAGGATCGGCAGCTTCGGCAACTCATCGCCCATGGCGTCAAGCACGCGCGCCATCGATGCCTGCGCCAACACAATCACATCACTCGTTTCGGCAAGCTTTTTCAACCCCGCCGCGACGGCCTTATCGTGCGTCGCCACGTCACCCGCAATCACCGCCTCAAACGCGCCCTCGCACAAGTGCGCAGTAATCTCCGCCGGCTTCCCCAGCGCCACCGCCGTGCCCTGCACCAGTGCCACCGTTGGTTCCAACGTCGTCTTCAACGTCGCCAACACGCCAATCCGCGGACCCCGGTTCACCGCCTCCTCCGCCAGCCGTTCATCGATCCGCAAGATCGGCGTGTCGAACAACTGCCGCGCCACGGGCACAGCCGCGCCGATCGAGGAACACGTCACCATCACCGCGTCCGCCCCCGCCTGCCGCGCCGAATCAATCTGCGCCACAATGCGCCGAATCGTATCTTTCTGCAATCCGCCGGAGCGAATCGTATTGCCGATCAGACTCTCATCCACCATGTGGAAGACGCGAACGCCAGGCAGTGTCCGCGCCGCCAGCGCGGTGAACATGGGGACCAGAACGGGGCTGGTATGGATGAGGGCAAGTGTGGAAGGCACGATCTATAAATACAATAGATTGCGGGCATGGCGGATCTTTCAGCAGAACAGTGGGAAGTCGTGGAGGAACTCTTTGCCAATGCGCAGGAACTGGCGCAGGCGGAGCAGGAGGCCTATGTCAACGGCGCCACCACCGATGCCGCCGTGCGTGCGGAAGTGTTGTCCCTGCTCGGCGTGAAGGAATCCAGCTTCGATCTGCAAGGGGCCATCGGCCGGGCCGCGGCGCGGCTATATGAATCGCAGGACATGGGCGACCTGCGCGAAGGCCAGCGAATCGGCGAGTATCGCGTGGAAAAAACCATCGGCCGTGGCGGCATGGGGACCGTCTATCTGGCCCACCGCGAAGGCAAGACGTTCGCGCAGCGAGTCGCCGTGAAGGTGTTGACCAACGGCATGAATAGCCGTCACACGCTGGAACGTTTCCGCGCGGAACGCCAGATTCTGGCGCGTTTGGAGCACCCCAATATCGCGCGCCTCCTCGACGGCGGCGAGACCAGCGACGGCCAACCGTATCTCGCCATGGAGTACGTGGATGGCAAAGCGCTCCACGTCGTCGCCCGCTCCATGCCCGTCGCCGACCGCCTTCGCCTCTTCATCAAAGTCTGTGACGCCGTCGCCTACGCACATCGCGAACTCGTCATTCATCGCGACCTGAAGCCGGGCAACATCCTTGTCGCCTCCGACGGCGTGCCGAAGTTGCTGGACTTCGGCGTCGCCAAACTATTGGCCGAAGACGAGCTGACCGAAGGCCTCACCCAGGCCTTCCCCGGCGTGCAGATGCTGACGCCCGAATACGCCAGCCCCGAGCAGGTCCGCAACGAAGCCGTCGGCACGGCGACGGACATCTACGCCCTCGGCGCGATTCTCTACGAACTGCTCAGCGGCGTAAAAGCTCACGTCTTTGCCGATCTCTCACCCGCCTCCGTACGCGAAGTCATCTGCGAACAGCCCGCGACGAAGCCCTCCACCGCGGCCGCCCGCCGCGATCCCGCCGATACCAAACTCCCCAAAGAGCTCGCAGGGGACCTGGACAACATCGTCCTCAAAGCGATGAACAAGGACCGCCTCCGCCGTTACGGCGCGGCCTCCGAACTGGCCGAAGACATCGAGCGGTATCTGAACGGATACCCTATCCTGGCGCGTCCTGATCGCTGGAGCTATCGTCTGCAGAAGTTCGTTCGGCGGAACCGTATGGGCGTAGCCGCGGGCGTCATGGCCGCCGCAACGTTGGCCTCCGGCATGGTCCTGACGGTACGCGAAAAGCAACAGGCGGAGCGGCGCTTCCAACAGGTGCGCGGACTGGCGAACGCCTTCCTGGTGGACGTCGATAAAGAGATGCGCAAGACCCCGGGAACCACGCGCGCCCGCGAAGTCATGGTGCGCACAGCGCTTGCTTCTCTCGACGGCCTGGCGCAGGAAGCCCGCGGCGATGCAGGGATTCTCAGCGATCTCGCCGAAGCCTACGAAAAGGCCGCGCAGGTGCAGGGCGTGCCCGGCTACCAGAATCTCGGACAAGTGGACGCAGCACTCGCGTCTCAGCGCAAATCGGTGGCACTGTTCCGCCAGCTGTGGCAAGGCAATCCGGCCGACGCGCTCATCCGCCGCCGCTTCTCCGACGAGCTGTCCAACCACGGCCGCGTGCTGATGTTGGAAGGCGACCTGCCCGGTGCGGCCACGGTGCTCGAAGAGGGCATGCGCCTGCTGGACGGCGCGACTGGCATGGAAGACGCCGTTGTCGCCTCCTACAGCATCACCCATCTCGGGCGGACGCTGGCGCTGTTGGGCCGGCACGACAAGAGCGAACGCCTCCTCCGCAAAGGGCTGGCGGCATTGGCGCCATTCGGTGAGAAGGTCCGTGCCGCCCGCTATCAGGTTGAGTCCGATCTGGCCGAGGAGCTACGCCTCAACGGGATGCTGGCTGAAAGCGAGACCATCCAGTTGCCCTTGCTCGCCATCCGCCGCGAAAACCACAAGAACCAATCGCAGGACACCATCCGCATGCGCCGTCTCGCGCAGGCCTTGCATGCGGCGGGAATGCTCTACGCCGGCGGCCGCGAATCCGGCTTTGGCAAGCGCGAACAGGCGGAGGCCTTATTGGACGAATCCCGTATCCTGTTCGCGCGTCTACGCGATGCCGATGTCAACAATCTCAGCGGGCCTGTGGAACTGGCCATTGCCAACATCGAACTGGCGCGCGTCATGGCGCCCGGCGCCCGGCCGCTAGCTCTTCTCCAGGAGGCCTGGCAGTTGCTGGATGGCGTGCCCGTGCGCTCGGCGCTCATGCCCGGTCTGCGCTCCCGCGCTTTGGCCCTGCAAGCCGAGCCGCTGCGCTCACTCGGGCGCGCCAATGACGCGGAGGCCGTCTTGCTGCGCGCCGGTGCCAGCGGAGAGGAACAGCTGGCCCATCTGGTGGCGACCAGCCGATGGAAAGACGCGATCGCTGTCGGCGAAAAGCTGACCGGGCCCGAGCGCGACTTGCCGGATTCGCTGCGCCAGAGTTGGGTTCGCAGACAGCTCCAAATCGCCTATGGAAAACTCGGCGACGCGCCCCACGCGACCAGCCATCTCGAATGGCGCCGAAAGGTCTGGGCAGGCTGGGCCGCGCGAAGGCCAGCGAATCCCCAGCTACAAGCCGAGTTGCGAAGCCTCGATTAGGCGCGCCATTCCGCCGGGGTGAAGTCCACGGCGAACCAACTGGCCGTGCTGTCGCCGTCCTCCGGAACCCAGGCCGCCGCGAATTGAACCTGGATCATCTCGCTAGGCTGCAGGGCCGGCGGCCGGACGACGAATCCATCCGGTAGGTACTCGACAACACCAGCGTCCGGCTCGTCCACCGTCTGCGTGCCCAGCGTCACCGTGAATCCGTTGCGAGTCCATTCCTGCGCTTCCAGCCGCTCTCCGCTGCAGTGGTCTCCCGCACCGATAGCAGGACCTCCCTCATGCAGACAAGAGAACGCCCACTCCGTCAACTCCCGCTTCGCCCGCACCCGCCAAATCGCCGCATAGCAATCACGAACCGCCATCCCCTCCGGCAACGCCGGCTCCACGCGTCCCACCCACAACTCCGCATCCAACCCATCCCCACTCCAAGCCCAAACCCGCGCGCCCTCTTCGGCCACAGAACACTGCGGCTCTCCTGAAACCGCCATACAAGTCAGCTGAAACCGCCCAATCGGCGTATCGATTCCAGGCAACATCACCCTCCCGAAATGGCCGTAATGAACTGCACTTCCGTCTCCCCCTCCACCGGCTCCAACAGCCCCATCGAGCTGATCTCCCCATCCACAGCAATCGCCATCCCCCGCACCAACCGCCCGTCGCAAACCAGCCGGCCCTCCAACTCCGGACACAGCACTTCCAACGCCGCCACCACCTCCCCCACCGTCGCCCCCGGCGCCTCCACCCACTCCCGGCCCGCTGTCGCCGCGCGCAGCAGGGCCGGGATGTGGACGTGAGCCATCTCTACTTCTGCCCGCCCATCGCCGCCGCCACCGCCGGCGGATTCATCGGCAAATGGTACAGCCGCACGCCAATCGCATCGCGAATCGCATTCGCAATCCCGGCCGGCGGCGAAACGATATTCGCCTCGCCAACACCGCGCACCCCAAACGGATGCGCCGGATTCGGCACCTCCACAATCAGCGTGTCAATCATCGGCACATCCAGAATCGTCGGCATCCGGTAATCCAGCAGGCTCGCATTCATCATGCGCCCCTCCGGATTCATCCAGTACTCCTCGTTCAGCGCCCAGCCAATGCCCTGCACGCTGCCGCCCTGCATCTGCCCTTCCACGTAGCTCGGGTGAATCGCGCGTCCCGCGTCCTGCACCGCCGTGAAGCGCAGCACCGTCGTCTTGCCCGTCCCCGTATCGACCTCGACATCTGCAATCACGCCCGCAAACGAACCGCCCGCCCCGCGCGGATTCACGCTCGCCTGGCCCACCACCGGCCCGCCCGTCTCGCTCATTTTCCCAGCCAATTCGGCAAACGTCATCTGCCGTTCGCCAGCCCGGAAAACGCCATCGGCAAACTCCACCGTCTCCGCCTGCCACAGCTTCGCCGCGCGCAATTTCATCTGCCGGATCACGTCCTGCGCCGCATCGTGCGCCGCCCAGCCCGTGGCATACGTCGTCCGCGAACCGCCCGTCACGCCCGTATAACCTATCGTGTCGGTATCGACAACCGTCGGCTGAATCTGGTCCACCGGGATCCCCATCACCTCCGCCGCCTGCATCGCAATCGACGTACGCGTGCCACCAATATCGGTAGACCCTTCAATCAGGTTCGCCGTCCCATCGGCATTCACGCTGATCACGCAGCTCGAAGGCAGCCCGATGTTAAACCAATACCCAATCGCCACACCGCGCCCGCGCTTGGCCTCCGCGTGCGACGGCTCGCCCAGCGGCGCCGAATAGTGCGGATGCGCCTGCATCGCCTCAATCACTTCCACGCAGCCAACGCGCCGGAACTTCGGCCCATCGGCACGCCGCGTGCCCTCCCGCGACGCATTCCGCAGCCGCAGCTCCAGCGGGTCCAGCTTCAATTCCCGCGCAATTTCGTCAACAACGCTCTCCGTCGCAAACGCCGCGTTCGGCGCGCCCGGTGCCCGGTACGCGGCCGTCGATGGCTTGTTCACCAACACGTCATACCCGTCAATCGTCTGGTTCGCAATGTCGTAGGCCGCAAACACGCACATCGCGCCCGCGCCCACCATGCCGCCCGCATACGCCCCGGCCTCATAGGCCAGAAACGCTTGCGCGGCAATGAACTTGCCATCGGCGTCCGCGCCAATCTTCACGCGCATCATCGAACCCGGCGTGGGCCCGCTGCCCTCAAACACATCCCGGCGCGACATCACCAGTTTCACCGGCCGGCCCGACTTCTTCGACAACATCGCCGCCACCGGCTCCAGATACACCGGAATCTTGCCGCCAAATCCGCCGCCAATCTCCGTCGGCGTCACGCGCACCTGCGACACCGGCAGGTCCAGTAGGCACGACACCACGTCGCGCACCACGAAGCTGCCCTGCGTCGAACACCACACGTTCACCCGCCCATCGTTGTTCCACAGCACCGTCGCGGCGTGCGGCTCAATGTAACCCTGGTGCACCGTCGCCGTCGTGAACTCCCGTTCGATCAGCACCGCCGCCCCGGCAAAGGCCGCATCACTGTCGCCCATCGCATGGTGCACATGCGCGGTCACGTTGGTGTCCCCACCGTGCAACAACGGCGCGCCGTCGGCCATCGCCTCCACCGCCGTCAGCACGCACGGCAACGGCTCGTACTCCACTTCAATCAGCTTCGCCGCCTGCTCGGCCGCCTGCAGGCTCGTCGCCGCCACCGCGGCAATCGCGTGGCCTTGATACAAAACCTTCCCCTTCGCCAGCACGTTGCCGCGCAGGTGGCTCACCGGCGTCTCGCCCTCGCCCAGGTCCACAATCCGGTCCGGCGTCTGCGGAAAA
>CANIFK010000056.1 GCA_947466555.1 Acidobacteriota bacterium
CTTCGGGATAGAGAAGGGAGACGTGATGGGAAAGGGCGTCTTGCGGGGCATACCCGTAGAGGCGTCCGGCGCCGGCGTACCAGGCTGCAATGGCGCTGGAGCCATCGAGGAGGAAGAGGGCGTAATCCTGGGCCCAGGAGGTGGTTGGGGCTGGTTCCGCCGAGGCCGACTTGTCCCGAAGTGCGATGACGTGGCGGACGGGGAGGACATTGCTCTTTGCCGTGAAATGCACCTCTCTTGGGCTGCCATCGGGGCCGAGCAGTTGGATTGAACCTTCCTTTTCGCCGTCGGCGAGAAAAGACTGCCACAACTGGGAAACAAAGGGTTTAAGCAACGGCGGAGCGAAGTCGTGGAGTTGCTGGCCTGGGAGACTCTGACGGGGGCGTCCGAGAAGGCGGGCCGCGCCAACGCTTGCCTCCTGATAGCGGGCCTCATCGTCGGCGATGAGGATGGGTGCTGAGGGATGGAAGACGACGGCGCGGAATAACTTTTCGAGTTCCCGCAGGCCGTTGTGCGCGAGCCACGGATTGGCTATGGGCGAAACGCCGGCAGACGACATGCGGCGGACCTCTTCCTAACTTGCGATGCGGCTACCGGGCGCGGGCATCGCAGCCAACATGAGCGTAGCACGTTAGTTTCCAAAACGTGCGTAGTTTGTGACCGTATGAGGTCATATCTCAGTTGGGCTTGCAATTGCAAATAGAGACGACGAAAGGAAGGGGAAACATGCCCTTTATACAGGTTGTTGTGGTTCTGATCGTGGTCGGAGTTTTGTTGTCGCTAGTAAATCGATACATTCCAATGGCCGCAAGTATTCGAACGATTCTGAACGTTTTCGTCGTGGTGGTGGTTTGCGTCTGGGTATTGCAGGCGATTGGGGTGTGGGGAGAAGTGAGCTCGTTCCGGTTGACGCGATGACCAAATAAGGTCACATGACTTCGTGCGGTCAGGTTCGGGGAGGGGAAGTGCGGAAAGGCTGGAGATTTACACGGGCCTTGAAATGCAGAGAGGGGTTGTGCGGGAACGTTCCGCAGTGCAGAGAAAAGGAAGTAAGTGATGAAGTTATTTAAAACAGCAGTAATGATATGCGGGTTGGCGGCGCTGGGTGCGCTGGGCGCGCCGCCGGCAGAGGCCGCGCCGTGGGACCGCAAGACGGTTTTCACGTTCAGCGGCCCGGTGGAAATACCGGGTGTGCACTTGGCCGGGTGGGGCATACTGCCAGCCGGGACCTATGTCTTCAAAATTCTGGATTCGCAATCCGACCGGCACATTGTGCAGATCTTCAATAAAGACGAGACACAGATCTATGCAACGATTCTGGCGATTCCGAACTTCCGCTTGAAGGCAACCGATAAGACGGTGATGACATTCCGTGAGCGGCCGGCGGGGCAACCCGAAGCGCTGCGAGCGTGGTTCTATCCGGGACGGCAGTGGGGCGAAGAGTTCGTGTACCCGAAGGCAAAGGCGCTGGAGATTGCCAAGGCGACGAATATGCCGGTATTGTTCACGCCGGCGGAGTTGCCGATGGAAGTGACCGAACCGGTGAAGACAGCGGATGCGCCGGTGGTGGTGGAACTGAGACGTGCGCCGATCATGGCGATCACGCCGGCGGGTGAGGAAGTGCAATTGGCGCAGGTGGTGACGCCTCCGCCGGCGGCTGAAGAGGCCCCGATGGTGGCGCAGCTGGAACCGGCGACGTTGCCGGCCACGGCGAGCGGGCTGTGGATGTGGGCATTGATTGGCTTTGTTGCTTTACTTGGGGCGATGTTGATCCAGCCCAAGGCAAAAGCTGTTCGCTAGTGAAATTCCGCGGCTTCCGGCGGCAGACAATTGCCGCGGGAAGCCGCAGCCACAGAGGGAAGTTGCGCTATGCGAACGAGAGTCATATTGAAGCCAGTCGCGCTGCCCCGGCACAGGCCGAACGGGGAGGGCTGCTACGAAACGAAAGCACGGGGACTGGACGTGCTGAACTCTCCGCAACTGAACAAGGGGACGGCGTTCACAGCGGATGAGCGGAAGGCGTTAGGGCTGACGGGATTGATCCCGCCGGAGATCAGCACGTTGTCGACGCAGGTGAAGGGCGCCTACGTGCAGTACGAACGGTTGCCGGACGCGTTGAGCAAGAACATCTATTTGACGGCGTTGCATGACCGGAATGAAGTGTTGTTCTACCGGCTGTTTTCCGAGCATTTGCGGGAGATGATCCCGATTGTGAACGACCTGACGGTGGGCCTGGCGATGGTGCAGTACCGGCATGAATGCCGGCGACCGCGCGGCGTCTATTTGTCGATCGATCATCCCGGATCCATGGAAGAGGCGTTCATCAATTTTGAAGCGGCGGCCGACGACATCGATTTGATTCTGGCGACGGATGCCGAGCAGATACTGGGGATCGGCGACTGGGGCGTGGGCGGGATTGAGGTCACGATCGGGAAGCTGGCAATTTATACGGCGGCCGGCGGCGTTGACCCGAAGAGGGTAATCCCGGTGATGCTGGATGTGGGGACGAACAGGGAGAGCCTGTTGACCGATCCGATGTACATCGGCAACCGGCACGCGCGCGTCCGCGGGGCGCGATACGACGAATTCATTGATGAGTATGTGCGGACGGTGAGCCGGCTGTTCCCCGGCGCGCTGTTGCAGTGGGAAGATTTCGCGCCGGGGAACGGGCGGCGAATCCTTGAGAACTACCGCGACCGGGTATGCGCGTTCAACGACGATATGCAGGGGACCGGCGCAATCGCGCTGGCCGCGGCGATTTCAGCGGCGCGGGCGTGTGGGACGTCGTTGCGGAAGCAGCGGGTGGTGATTTTTGGAGCGGGCACCGCGGGGATGGGCGTGGCGGACCAGTTGGCGGACGAGATGCGGCGGGAAGGCATGAGCAAGGAAGAGGCGGCGAGCCGGTTCTGGTGTGTGGATCAACAAGGACTGCTGACGGTGTCGATGGCGAGCCAACTGCGAGACTTCCAGCGGCCCTATGCGAGGCCGAATGCGGAGAGCAGCCGGTGGCGGCACGACGAGGGTGGGCGGGGCGTGTGCCTGGCGGAGGTGGTGCGGCGGGTGAAGCCGACGATGCTGATCGGGGCGTCGGGGTCGGCCGGGACCTTTACGGAAGAGATTGTGCGGGATATGGCGGCGAACACGGAGCGGCCGATCGTGTTTGTGCTTTCGAGTCCATCGGCGCGGGCGGAGGCGAGTCCTTCGGATCTGGTGGCGTGGACAGAGGGACGGGGATTGCTGGCGACGGGGAGTTCGTCGCCTCCGGTGACCTATAAGGGCGTGACGTATGTGATCGCGCACGCCAACAATGCGTTGTTGTATCCGGGGCTGGGGCTGGGTGCGATTGTCTCCCGAGCGAGCCGCATCAGCGCGGGGATGTTTCTGGCGGCGGCGAGCGCGGTGTCGAGCCTGGTGATGGTGCGTCAGCCGGGGGCGTCGCTGTTGCCGCAGATTGACGATCTGCGCAGTGTATCGATTACGGTGGCGGTGGCGGTGGCCGAGGCGGCGGTGGCGGAGGGTGTGGCGGGGGCGAAATTCAGAGACATTGAGCAGCAAATCCGGGACGCCATGTGGCAACCGGAGTATCGCCAGATTGTGGCGGTTTGAGGAGAATTGTATGGATCAGTTCGATATTCTGGCGAAATCGGTTGCGGATTGGGCGCGATCGCTATGGGGGTGCGCGCACCGGCGGACGTCGTTCCCGATCACGATCGGCGAAGGCGCCGGGAGCGAGACGTATGTCGTGTGCACGTTGTGTGGACAGCGATTTGCCTACGACTGGACGACGATGTGCAAGACGGGTAAGAGGCCGTGATTTACGCGGCGCGATGGGCGTTCTTGTTGCTGCTCAGCCTGGATGGAACGCAGGCGCCGCAGGAGCTGGCTATTTCGGTGAACGTCAATCTGGTGATGCTGCAGGCGACGGTCCGCGACCGGAAGGGTGTGCCCGCGGGGGAGTTGCGGAAAGCGGATTTCGCGGTGTTTGAAGATGGGGCGCCGCAAGCGGTACGGGTGTTTCAGCATTTGGACCAGCCGGTCACGGCGGGGCTGGTGGTGGACCATAGCGGGAGCATGCGGCCGCGGTTGGCCGATGTGGTGGAGGCGGCGCGGACGTTTGTCCGGTTCAGCAGCCCGGAGGATGAGATGTTTGTGGTGAATTTCAACGAGACTGTCTCGTTGGGGCTGGGGCGGGCCGGTGTTTTTACAAACCGGCAGGACGAGGTGGCGGAGGCGATTGCGAGGCCGGGGGCGAACGGGCAGACGGCCTTGTACGACGCGGTGGTGGAGGGGTTGCAACAACTGCGAGCGGGAAGCAGGGAAAAGAAGATCCTGCTGGTGATCAGCGATGGGGCGGATAACAGGAGCGTGCATACGCAGGCGGAGGCGTTGCAGATGGCGGTGCAATCGAACGCGGCCATTTACACGATTGGACTGTTCGCTGATGAGGATCCGGACCGGAATCCGGAGGTGCTGCGGCGTTTGGCGCGGGCCACGGGCGGAGAGGCCTTTTTCCCAAAGAGCGCCAAGGAGACGGTGGCGATTTGCGAACAGATTGCGAGCGATATTCGACGGCAGTACACGCTGGGGTACGTATCGAACAGCACTCGTCCGGAGGGTGGATTCCGGAATATCCGAGTGGTGGCGGAGGTTCCCGGGAAGGGACGGCTGACGGTGCGGACGCGAGCGGGATACGTAGCTGGGGCGGGGCAATGAAACTGCGACTGCGGCTGCGGGGTGTTCGGTGCGCGCTGGCGACCTTCGGCCTTGGCGTGTTGGGGTATTGCGGATACGTGTTGGCCGATGCCTGGCAGTTTCAACGGGAAGCCAGCGTGGCGTTCGCCGAGGAGTTGGCGCCGGTGGTGGTGACGCCGGTACGCGTGGCGGCGGAGCGGATTTGGGGCCGCGTGGCGGTGGAGCGGCTGGGGTTGTCGGTCATCGTGTTGGAAGGCACCAGCGCGGCGACGTTGCAACGCGCGGCCGGGCACATTGCCGGGACAGGGATGCCGGGGGAGCCGGGGAATGTCGGGATCTCCGGGCACAGGGATACGTTCTTCTTTCCGCTGCGCCATGTGCGTACCGCGGATGTTGTGACGGTGACGACGCGTGCGGGGGCGTTCCGGTACCGGGTGGTATCGGTGACGGTTGTGCAGCCGGATGACACCGGTGTGTTGGACGCGGATGAGACGCAGGTGCTGACGCTGGTGACCTGCTATCCGTTTACGTTTATTGGTTCCGCGCCGGAGCGATTTATCGTTCGGGCCGAAAGGGTCATTTGAAAGAGACATCGAAGATTTGCAAGATCGCGTTTGTGGGCGACCACCTGCCGCGGAAGTGCGGCATCGCCACTTTTACCACCGATCTGCAACAGGCAGTAGCGACGGCGCACCCGCAGAGTCACTGTTTCGTGGTCGCGGTGAACGACTTCGCCGATGGGTATTCGTATCCGGAGGAGGTGCGATTCGAGATTGAGGAGCAGGACCTGTCGTCGTACCTGCGAGCGGCTGATTTTCTGAATATCAGCAACGTGGACGTAGTCTGCGTGCAGCATGAGTTTGGCATCTACGGCGGGCCGGCAGGCGGGCATCTTCTGGCGTTTCTGCGCGAACTGCGGATGCCGGTGGTGACAACGCTACACACGGTGCTGCGGGAGCCTAACGCGGATCAGCGGCGTGTGATGGACGGGTTGATTGCGCTATCAACGCGGTTGGTTGTCATGGCAGACCGGGGCCGGCAAATGTTGCGGGATATCTACCTGGTGCCGGCGGCGAAGATTGATCTGATACCGCACGGCATTCCGGACGTTGGGTTCGTGGATCCCGCGTACTTCAAAGACCTGTTTGGGGTGGAGGGGCGCGTGGTGTTGCTGACGTTCGGGCTGCTATCGCCGAACAAAGGCATTGAGCATGTACTGAATGCGCTGCCGCAGATTCTGGAGGAGTTCCCGGAGGTGGTCTATATCGTGCTGGGCGCGACGCATCCCAATGAGTTGCGGGAGCACGGGGAAGCGTACCGGATGAGCCTGGAGCTGGTGGCGAAGAAGAACAAGGTGGACAAGAATGTCATCTTCTACAACCAGTTCGTGGATCTGGAAAATCTGAAGGAGTTTATTGGAGCGGCGGACCTGTACATTACGCCGTACTTGAATGAAGCGCAGATTACTTCTGGCACCTTGGCGTATGCGTTTGGGGCGGGGAAGGCAGTGGTTTCGACGCCGTACTGGCATGCGGCGGAGTTGCTGGCCGATGACCGGGGAGTGCTGGTGCCGTTTGCCGACTCGTCGGCGATGGCGCGCGAGGTGAGCTCGCTGCTGCGGGATGATACGCGGCGCCACGCAATGCGCAAGAACGCCTACCGTATCGGGCGGGAGATGGTGTGGAGCAACGCGGCGCAACTGTACATGCGGTCGTTTGAAGCCGCGCGGCTAGAGGTAACGGCGCCGCCGCGCCGTGTGCGGCTCGGGTCGAAAACGTTGGACCAGAAGCCGCGCGAGTTGCCGCGATTGAAGCTGACGCATCTGTTGCGGATGACTGATTCAACGGGCGTCTTTCAGCACGCGATTTTCAGCATCCCGAACTTTTCCGAGGGATATTGTTCCGACGATAACGCGCGCGCGTTCATTCTGGCTGTGCTGCTGGCGGAAGCCGGCGAGGAGCCGGAGCAGGCGCGAACGCTGGCAACGACGGCTGCCGCGTTCCTGTATCACGCCTTTGACGGGGCGACTGGGCGATTCCACAATCACATGAGCTTTGACCGGTTGTGGTTGGACGAGCAAGGGTCGGAGGATTGTCACGGGCGCGCAATGTGGGCATTGGGCGTTGGCGTGGGGCGTTCGCCGCACCGTAGCTTTCAAATGATGGCGGGGCAGTTGTTTGCGCAGGCGCTGCCGGTGGTGGCGGAGTTTTCGTCCCCGCGAGCATGGGCGTTCGGGTTGTTGGGCATCCACGAGTATTTGCACCGGTTGGGCGGGGACAGCATGGTGAACCAGACCCGGGAAACGTTGACGACGCGCCTGATGGATCTTTATGAGCGGACGGCGATTCCGGAATGGCTGTGGTTTGAAAACGAACTGAGCTACGACAACGCGAAATTGGCGCACGCCTTGATTGTGAGCGGCGAGGCGATGGCGCGGACGGATGTGCTGGATTGCGGGCTCCGCTCCCTGCAATGGCTGACGGAGCTGCAGACCTCGGAGAAGGGGCACTTCCGGCCAATCGGCAGCAATGGATTTTACCAACGCGGTGGAGAACGGGCGGACTTTGATCAGCAACCGATCGAGGCGCAGGCAACGGTTTCGGCGTGTTTGGCCGCCTACCGGGTGACTTCCGATTTCCGCTGGTATGAGCGGGCGCAGTTGGCGTTTGACTGGTTCATCGGATGGAACGATCTGGGAGTGGAGCTGTATTCCCCGGAAACGGGTGGATGTCGCGATGGTTTGCACGTGGACCGGGCGAATGGGAATCAAGGCGCGGAGTCGACGCTTGCCTATCTACTGTCGCTGGCGGAGATGCAGTTAGCCCAGAACGTATTGACGAGTTTCCAGGCGCCGATGGCTATGGCAGAGTCGGCCAAGTGAAGAAAGAGCCTATGTCTATTGCTGTTCGACGCATGGCGATGGTTCTGAAGCCGGACCAGACACGGGTGTTGTTGCGGCCGTTCCGTCCGGGTAGCCCGGAGCGGATTGCCGCGATCATCACGCGGGTGCTGGCGATTCCGGAATCGGAAGTCGAGGGGTTGCTGCATGCCATTTGCGACGATTTCTCCAAACGACACGAGCACATTCGCGAGATTTTTCAGGAGAGGTATGAACAGGTGCGCGGCTGTCTGTGGGCTGAGACGGAATGCTCGGCGTTGCGGCAGTTGCTGATTGGCTCCTACTTTCTGGCGGAGTATTCGCTGGAATCGGCGGCGCTTTTCAATCCGTCGATTGTGGAGCATCCCGATCAGACGGGGCTGCCGCCGGGGTCTCTGCGATTCCTGATGAGTCTGCGTGCGACTGGGGAGGGGCATGTTTCCTCCATCACTTTTCGGACCGGTGTGGTGACTTCCGACCAAGACGTTGTGGTGACTCCGCCGACCGGGTTTTTGACCGAGCCTAAGCAAGTGACGAATCCGCATTACGAAAAGGCCCTGTTCCGGCGGCGCCTGGACGAAATGGGGCTGAACGACGATTTCACACACCGGGTGATGCGATACCTGGAGGACGTCTTCACACTGGAGGCGCTGCGGACTAGTTTGCAGGCGGAGCAGTTTCGTTCGCCGGACGGAATGACGCCGGTCGAGCAGCAGATGGCTCAGGGCATCTGGATGCTGGCGCGGTCCAACTATGAGGTGCAGTTCCGGGAAGAGCAGAACGTGTCGGAGCGGATTCTGTTTCCGGCGACGCCGTCACAGAGAAACGGGATAGAAGATGCGCGGTTCGTCCGGTTCCGGCAGGACGATGGAAGCCTGACGTACTTCGCTACGTTCACGGCCTATGACGGGACGATGGTGGTGCCGGAGTTACTGGAGACGCGGGATTTTCTGCGGTTCTGTTTCCGTACTTTGAACGGCCCGGCGGCGCGGAACAAGGGGATGGCGCTGTTCCCGCGGAAGATTGGCGGGCGCTATGCGATGTTGTCGCGACAGGATAACGAGAGCATCTTTCTGATGTACTCCGACAACGTCCACTTTTGGAACGACAATGTGTTGTTGCTGTTGCCGG
Source organism: Acidobacteriota bacterium (assembly GCA_947466555.1). Classification (GTDB taxonomy): domain Bacteria; phylum Acidobacteriota; class Terriglobia; order Bryobacterales; family Bryobacteraceae. The sequence goes on from CANIFK010000056.1 coordinate 8,702, forward strand.
CGTTCCCGTGGGAGTTGATCCAAATCGGCAATTGCGGTTCTCCGATTGAGACGCCGGCCGGATGGCTTGTGCTGAGTCACGGCGTGGGCCCAATGCGGAAGTACTGTATTGGCGCGTTTCTGTTGGATTTGGAGGACCCGAGCCGGGTGATCGGCCGGCTGCGGGAGCCGCTGTTGCAGCCGAACGCAGACGAACGGGAAGGGTATGTTCCCAATGTCGTGTATTCGTGCGGCGCGTTGCTGCACGGGGATCTGTTGATCCTGCCGTACGGACTGGCGGACCACGCAACGGGATTCGCCACCGTGTCGCTGGCGGCGATACTGGCGGCGATGGAATAGGGCATGCAGCTATACGTTGAACATTCGACGGTGTACCGGTACGACGATGCGGTGTATCTGGAGCCGCACACGTTCCGGCTGCGGCCGCGGATGAACAGTTCTCAGCAGCTGTTGCATTTTCAACTGCAGATTTCGCCGGAGCCATCGGGTACGACGGAGTGCGTGGACCAGGACGGGAATCTGGCGTTGCAGGCCTGGTTTTCGACGCCGACGCGGGAGCTGAATGTGCGAAGCCGGTTCCGGGTGGTGTTGCCGCGAGAGAATGCGTTTGACTTCCTATTGGGCGGGAATACGTCACTACTTTCGTTGTGGTACCTGGAGCCGTTGAGCACCGCGCTTGCTCCATACAGGAGTTTCGCGGAAGTGGACGAGCCGGTGCGGGAGTATGCGAGGGCGGTGGCGAGGCGCGTGCGGTACGACCTGTTGGTGTTCTTGAACGAACTGAATTGGGAGATCTTTCATTCGTTTCGGCAGGTGCATCGGCCGGAAGGCGCGGCGTGGCCTTCGGACTTGACGTTCCGAGTACGGGAGGGCTCTTGCCGCGACCTGGCCATCCTGTTTTGTGACCTGTGCCGGGTGATGGGAATTGCGGCACGGTTTGTGAGCGGGTATGAGTGCGCGACGGTGGGCCGGGCGGACGCGTCGATGCATGCGTGGGCAGAGGTCTATCTGCCCGGCGTGGGCTGGCGCGGTTATGATCCATCGCGCGGGCTGGCGGTGGCGAATTGTCATGTAGCGGTGGCGGCCGGGTTTGATCCGGAGCTGGCGGCGCCGATCAGCGGGCTGTATTTCGGCCGGAGTGGATCGCAGATGGAGACGTATCTGCGGATGGAATTGGAGAATACGAATTGTTAAAGCGGCGGCGTGTGGCGGTGTTGTCCCCGGTGGCGTGGCGGACGCCACCGCGCCAGTATGGGGCGTGGGAGACGGTGGCGAGTAATGTGGCCGAGGGGCTGACGGCGCGCGGGTGGGACGTGACGTTGTTTGCGACGGGCGATTCCGTGACGCGGGCGAAGTTACACGCCGTGGTGCCGCGGGGGTACGAAGAGGACCGGTCCGTGGACCCTAAGGTGGCTGAGTATCTGCACATCTCCGAGGCGTTTGAGCACGCGGCGGAGTTCGACCTGATCCATAGCCACTACGACTTCATGGCGCTGACGTATTCGCGACTGGTGCGGACGCCGGTGTTGACGACGATCCACGGGTTTTCTTCGCCGCGGATCATGCCGGTGTACGAGAAGTATCGGGATGGGTATTTTGTTTCGATCAGCGATTCGGACCGGGCACCGGGGCTGCGGTACATGGGGACGGTTTACAACGGTATTGATCTTGACCTGTATCCATTGAGGATGCGTGGCGGCGGCGCGCTGGTGTTCCTTGGCCGCATTCATCCGGACAAGGGAACCCATTTGGCGATCGAGGTGGCGCAGCAGAGCGGGCGGCCGTTGTTGATTGCGGGGATTATTCAGGATTCGGAGTATTTTCGCGAGCAAGTGGAGCCGCATTTGAACGCGCAAATTCGATATGTGGGGCCGGTGGATGTGGCGGGGAAGAATGCGCTGTTTGCCGAGGCGCTGGCGCTGTTGCATTTGAATACGATTCCGGAGCGGTTTGGGCTGGTGCTGGTGGAGGCGAACGCCGCGGGGGTGCCGGTGATTGCCATGGACTTGGGTTCGTGCCGCGAAGTGATTGCCGATGGCGAGACGGGGTTTTTGGTGCGCGATGTGGCGGACGCGGTGGAGGCGGTGGCGCGGGTGGGAGAGATCGTAGACCGCGTTTGCCGGGAGCGGGTGGAACGGTTGTTTTCGGTGGAGACGATGGTGGCCGGGTACGAGCGGGCGTACCAGGCGGTGTTTGATTCGGAAGATTTGAGGTAGTAATGAAACATGATGTGGTGCGGCGTTACAGCGGGAATCCGATTCTGACGAAGGCGGATATTCCGTACGCGGTGGAGACGGTTCACAATGCGGCGGTGGTGAAGTGCGCGGGTGAGTACTTGATGCTGTTCCGGTCGCACTTGCGGACTGGGCGGTCCATCATTGGCCTAGCGCGGAGCAAGGACGGATTCCGGTTTGTGGCGGACCCGGCGCCGTTCCTGACGCCCGCGCGGGAAGGGCCGTTCGCGGCGTACGAGGAGTTCGGCGTGGAGGACCCGCGGGTGACCGAGATTGACGGCGTGTTCCTGATTACCTACAGCGCGTATTCGCGGAATGGCGTGCGGATTGGACTGGCGCGGACGCGGGACTTTGTGACGGTGGAGCGGGTGTCGCTGATCACGGAGGCGGACTACAGGAACGTCGTTATTTTTCCGGAGAAGTTTGGCGGGTTGTATGCACGGTTGGACCGGCCGCATTCGGAGATTGCGCCGTGGTCGATTTGGATTTCGTATTCGCCGGATCTGCTGTTCTGGGGCGAGGCGAAGTTGATTATGCGGCCCGAGCCGTACCACTGGGACGAGATGAAGATTGGCCCGGGGGCGCCGCCGATCCGAACGCCGGAGGGGTGGCTGTCCATCTACCACGGTGTGTTTCAGACGATGGCCGGGGCGGTGTACCGGCTGGGAGTGGCGCTGCACGATCTGGCCGATCCGGCGGTGATTCGCGGGGTGAGCGATTCGTGGATTTTGCAGCCCGAGGACCCGTGGGAGATTACCGGGTATGTTTCGAATGTCGTCTTCACTTGCGGGGCCGTGGCGGAGGCGGATGGGACGGTAAAGATATATTGGGGCGGCGCGGATTCGGTGATGTGCGTGGGCGAAGCCGATCTGGCCGAGTTGACGGGGATGTGCCTGGAAGGCGGGCGGGCTAGCGGGGGAGCGTCATAAGTACGAGACCGTAGCCGACGCCGGCTTCATCGGCGGTGCGGGCGACTTGGAAGGCCATGTGGCGCGAGTCGGTGGAGATGACCGGGTTGGAGGCCTTCCAGCCTTCGTAATCGTTGAAGTGGGTGAGGCGGGTGAAGTCGCGGCCGGTGCCATCGAGCTTGAGCTTCCAGATATCGATTTCGTGGGAGCCGTGGTGGCCGCCGAGGGATTCGACTTGCTTCGAAGATTCGACGAGCGTGTATTGGCCGTTGGGGAAGATGCCTTCGACTTCGTTGTAGATGGTCGCAGTTTGGGAGTGGTCGGTGGTTTGGCCGGTGGCGAGGTCGAGCGACATGACGGCGCCGAGGCCCTGGGGGCGGTAACAGGTGAAGGTGAGCTTGGTGTCGTTGTCGTAGAAGTCCTGTGATTCGGCGACGCAGGCGGGGGACTTGCTTTCAAATACGGTCTTTTTGTTCGCGATTTTGAGGGCGCCCTGTTCATAGACCAGATCGGCGACGACGATGCGGGAGTAGCCGGCGGGAAGATCGGGGAACTGGGCGGGCGTTTCGGACCAGGACATTTTGAGTTGTTTCTTGGAAATGGCGGCGCCTTCGCTCATCTTCTGGCCTAGCTTGACGGGTTTGGAATTCGGGACGTTTGAGAGGAACCAGAGTTCATTGTCGCGGCGGCGGGAGGTGCGGATGTCGCTGAAGCGTTCGGCTCCGATGAGGATGTAGTTGCCATCGGAGAGATGCATGATGCGGAGGAAGGCGGCGCCGGGGACGCCGCAGGTGAGGCAGCGGATGGCGCGGGTTTTGAGGTCGATGACGAAGGCGTCGCCGAAGCTTTTGGCCATGAAGGCGATGCGGGCGTTGTCGGGCGAAAAGTCGGCGCGTTCGCCGAAGTGGGTGAGGACCTGCATAGATTTTGGCAGGTGGTCGAGCGGGCTGCCGGACTTGCGTTGGGCGGCAGCGGTTAGGGCGATTAGGAGAGCGAGATAGAGGCGGGGCATGACTTGGCCGCCCTGATGGTATCAGCTGGCTAGCGGCGGAGGAAGGCCAGGGTGAGAGTGATGAGCGTGCCGATGGCGAAGAGGGCCAGGCCGAGGAAGACGCTGCGCGGGCGGAAGGCGAATTCGATTTCGTGTATGCCGGCTGGCGTGACTACGCCGCGGGTGACGCCGTAGGTTTCCCAGATGCGGGCGGGCTGGCGGTCGATGGTGGCCTGCCAGCCGGGGAAGGCCGAGTCGGCCAGGATGACCATGCCGGTGCAGCGCATGTTGGCGCGGAGACGGACACGGTTGGCGGAGCGGGTGAGGATTTCGATTTCGTCGCCGGAACAGCTTTCGAGCTTTGGCGTTTCGCCGAGGAGAACGGTTTGTTGGTAGACGGGAAAGTTGGGTACGTTGAGCTTGGCGCGGAGGTCCGGGAAGGAGCTGGCGGTGATGGCTTCGTGGACACTCCAGGCGCGGGAGCGGGGCTCCGGATTGCGGAAGGCCTTGAGGCCGGATTCGGCTTCGAAGAGTGACGATTGTTCGGGGCGCGCGGGCTGTTTGGCGATGTAGTGGGTGATGGCGAAGATGTTCTTTGACGTCTCGGTATGGAGCTCGGAGAGGTAGAGCGCTTCGGGGACGCCGGCGA
>CANIFK010000057.1 GCA_947466555.1 Acidobacteriota bacterium
CGTTGAAGAGTTCGGTGCGGAACTGCAACGAATGGCTTTCGAAGAGGCGGAAGTTCTTCTGGATGCTGAAGTCTTCGGAGACGGAGCCAAAGGTGCGGAGGAGGTTGTAGCTGGGCGCGGCGTTGCCGAGGGTGAAGGCGGCGGGCTGGGCCCAGGCGTTGATATCGAGCTTGCGCTGGCGGGAGGGATCGCCGGGATCGTAATCACTGCCGGTGACGCCGGTGTCGAAATTGGTATTGAGGATGTTGGGCCGGTTGCCGCCCGCGAAGAGCGGGATAGCGCCGCCGCCACCGATGAAGACGGGAGCTCCGGTGCGGAGGGTATGGATGCCGTTCAACTGCCAGCCGCCGGCGATGAGGTCAAGAGCGCGGGGAGCGTTGGAGAGGAACTTCCGTTTGCTGCCGAAGGGGAGTTCGTAGGTCCAGCTGACGATAGCGTTGTGCTTGCGGTCGAAGGGGGCGAGGCGCTTTTCGAGGCCGGGGTTGCGGGCATCGAGCGGGGAGCCGCCGGCGGCATCGATTTCACGATTGGAGTAGCCGGCGCCGTGGACGAGGGTTTTGGAAAGCGTGTAGGAGAAGAGCAACGACAGGCCGTTCGAGTAGCGGCGCTGGAGGCGCGTTTGCAGAGCGTGGTAGTTGCTGAAGCCGGTGGGCTGGGCCAGGTTGTTGATGCCCGTGTATTGGGGGAAGGGGCGGAGGGCCTGGGAGACGGAGCCGGTGAAGCCCGCGTAGGGGCGGGTGATGCCGGCGGCGACGGCGGCGGCGGAGGCGACGTCGGCATTGAGGGTGTTGCCGAGGCGGAGGTTGGAGATATCGACCTGGTTGATGTTTTCGAGGCCGGAGGGGAGGCGGAGGCTGCGGGAGCCGACGTAGCCCATATCGAGCAGGAAGGAGCCGGGGAGTTCGCGCTGGATGTTGAACGTCCAGCTATTGGTGTAGCCGGCTTTGTTGGCGCTGGGGTTCATGTAGTCGATGGTGGCGCCGTTGAGGAGAGTGGCGTCTTTATTGGGCAGGGTGCCGGTGAAGGCGGGGACGCCCTGATCGAGATTGAAGGCGGCGACGCGACCGTTGGAGGTATTGGGGAACGACTGGGGGAAGGTGAAGCCGGCGTTGTAGCGGCCGGGGAACTGGCCGATTTGCGTGGCGTTGCCAGGGGAGTAGAAGATGCCGAAGCCGGAGCGGATGACGGTTTTGGGGTTCACGGTGTAGGCGAGGCCGACGCGGGGGGAGTACTGGCCGTAGTAGTTGGGGACGATGCGATCGCCGAAGAAGCGGAGGGCGCCGAGGCGTCCGCCGGCGCCGGGGTTGGCCAGAGCCGGGTCGAAGCCGGACTGACGGCCTTCGGTATCGCGGACGGTGGTGGGGATTTCGTGGCGGAAGCCGAGGGTGACCGTCAGCTTGTTATTGACGCGCCAGACGTCATCGACGTAGTAGGAGTAGAACTCGTTCTGGACCGTGCGTTCACCCATGGGGAAGAAGCGGGTGCCGGAGAAGACGTCGCCCAGCAGGAAGCTGGCCCAGGCGTTGCCGAGCTGGTTGAAGCGGGGATCTGTTAGAGAAGAGGTGGAGAGGTTGCTGAAGGTGTAGGAGCCGCTGAGGCCGCCGTTCTGGGTGCCGGCGAAGTTGACGAACTTCATGAGCCGGCCTTCGCCACCGAACTTGAACTGGTGCCGGCCCTTGACCCAGGAGAGGCTGCCGACCCAGGCGTGGGAGATGTTGGCGGAGGGGTCGTTGGGCTGCTGGGCGGAGTTGCCGATTTCGAGGCCGCCGTAGGTGTTGTTGATGTTGAAGGTGGGGAAGCCGGGGTTATCGCGAGGGATGCCGGGGAGCTGGATGGTTTCGTTGCCCTTGCGTTCGTCGCGGACGCGGGTGGGATTGGACTTGGTGTAGCCGTAGCCGAAGTGGAAGAGGACGGTGGGGGTGACGGTGAGGTCGTAGTTGGCGCGGTAGTTGCTGCCTTTGGTGGTGGAGAGGAACCAGGGGCCGAGGGGGCCGTTGGCGCGGCCGAGGACGGAGTTGACGAACTGGTCGTTCAGGGAGCGCCACATGACGTAGCTGACGCGCTGGCGGGAGGAGAGGAGATGGTCGGCTTTGAGGGACCAGATGTCGTCTTCAACGGGGTTGGCGTTGCGGGCGAGGAAGTTATTGAAGTAGCCGGGGAGATCGGGCGCGGGGAGGAGAGGGGTGGTGTTGCGGGCAACGCGGGAGAAGCGGGCGGCGGGGATGATGTTGCCGGGGAAGGGGGTGCGGGTGCCATCGGCGAGGGTGGTGGCGGGGTCGAAGATGGGGAGGAGAGCGCCGTTGGAATCGACGTGGCGGGAGAAATCGCCGCGGAGGAAGTCGGCGGTGGGCATGCTGACGAGGTTGCCGGGGAGGGGCGGGGAGTTGCGGAGGCCGGTGTAGTTGAAGTTGAAGAACGTACGGTCCTTGCCGTTGTAGAGTTTGGGGATGATGACGGGGCCGCCGAGGTTGCCGCCGTATTCATTGAAGCGGACGATGGGGCGGGTGCGATTGAAGAAGGGGCGGGCGTCGAGCTTATCGTTGCGGAGGAATTCGAAGAGGCCACCGTGGAAGGTGTTGGTGCCGGAGCGGAGGGTGTAATTGATGACGCCAAAGCCGCGGCCGAATTCGGCGGGGAAGAGGGTGTTCTGGACCTTGAACTCTTCGACGGCTTCGTAGGGGGGCGAGGTCTGGCCGAGGAAGCCGGGGTTGGAGGAGAGCTGGGCGGAGATGCCATCGACGAGGACTTCCTGGCCGAACTCGGGGCTGCCGTTGATGCTTTTGCCCCACTGGGTGCCGACGACGCCGGGGGTGAGGAAGATGAATGTTTCGGGCTGGCGGCGGCCGGAGGCGGCGGTGGTGGAGGCGCCGGAGCCGACCTGGATGGGGAGGTCGAGGAGGGTTTGGCGCTGGAGGACGGTGGAGACTTCGGGGGAAGAGGTTTGGAGGGCGATGGAGCTGGAGGCGACGGTGACGGCGTCGGCGGTGTTGCCGACTTCGAGGGTGACGGAGATTTCGGCCTGGGTGGCGGTGAGGATATTCAGGGTTTCGCGGACCACCTTTTTGAACCCGGTCTTTTCCACTTCCATGTGATAGACGCCGGGGGTGACGCCGCGGAAGACGAAGCCGGCGTCTGTGGATTCGGTGGTGATGACCTGATTGTTGGCCTGACTCTTGAGGGTGATACGGGCGCCGGGAACGGCGGCGCCGGAGGAGTCGACTACCGAACCGTTTAGGCCGCCGAGGTTGCCTTGCGCATGGAGGAGGGAGGCGGGGAGGAGGAACAGGACTGCCAGACAGAGGTATTGGTGGAAGCGCGAAACCATAATTCCTTGAGTATGGGGGCGAACCGGTTGGAATACCAGTGTTATACGGTCTGATTGACGGCATTGCTTTTCCCCTTGTTTTTAACAACTTAGGGGGCGGCGTAACGGTTGCGTACGGTTACAGGACCTGATAGACTCCCCGGCGGGGAGCCGTAAGCAAGTGGGTAGCGTACCAGTTCAGTCCAATCCGATTTCACCGGAAAAGGAAGCGGCGATTCGGTCGCGGCTGTTGGATATTCTGGCGAGTCCGGAGTTCCGGGCGAGCCAGAAGTGTCAGTCGTTTTTGAAGTATGTGGTGGAGGAGGCGCTGGCCGGGCGGCAGGAGGCGTTGAAGGAACGGGTGATTGGGGCGGAGGTGTTTGGGCGGGCGCCGGGGTTTGAGACGGCGGGGGATTCGATTGTCCGGGTGAAGGCGACGGAGGTACGGAGGCGGCTGGCGCGGTACTACCAGATGCAGGTGGGGCCGGGGATTCGAATTGAATTGCCGACCGGTTCATACGTTCCGGTGTTTCAGATGGAGCCGGAGGTGGCGGCGACGGCGACGGTAGCGGTGGTGCCGGAGGCAGTGGAGCGGCCGCTGTTGAGCCGGCGGGCGATGTGGGGGGCGGGGGGAGTTGGTGCGCTGGCGGTGGCCGCGGTAGCCGCCTGGCGGCAACGGACGGAGCTAACGGCGTTGGACCGGTTCTGGGGGCCGCTACTAGGAACGGCGGCGCCGGTGGTGGTGTGCGCCAGCGGGGGGCCGGCGATTTCGGCACGAACCACGGAGGTGCTGGATGCGTTGCGGCGGCCGGTGGCGGCGCGGGTTTTCGGGAACGAGGATTTCCAATTGAGCAGGCAGGCGCAGACGTCGTGGCCGACGGTTCAAGCGATTGCGGACGTGAGCCGGATGTTGGGAGTGGCGGGGAAGGATTTCCAGTTGCGGGTGGCCGACCAGATGTCGTTTGAACAGGTGAAGACGCATCCGATTGTGGTGATTGGGATGTTTTCGAATCCGTGGACGATTGAGTTGACGCGGCATTTGCGGTTTTCGTTTGCGCCGACGGACGAGGGGCAGTACGTGGTGAAGGATGCGACGAAGAGCGAACCATTGCGGCGCGTGGAGGGGCTGTACCCGAACACGCCGATGCCGCTGGACTATGCGCTGGTAACGCGGCTGTTGGATCCGCAGCAGGACCGGCGGCTGGTGGCGATGGGTGGCATTTCCGGGCTGGGGACACGCGTGGCGGCGGACTTTGCGACGAGCGCACGGCATTGGGAGCAGTTCGCGCGGATGGCGCCGGCAGGATGGGAGAACAAGAACCTGCAGGTGTTACTGGAAACACGGATCGTGGGCGATACGCCCAATCCGCCGACGATTATTGCGTTTCACGTTTGGTAGTTAGAGAGCCGGCGGGCGGAGGGCGCCGCGGGCTTGTTCAAAGGCATGGGCGAACTGGAGCACGCCCCAGTCGTCCTGCGGGCGGCCGACGATTTGCAGGCCGACGGGGAGGCCGGCGGGGGTGAGGCCGCAGGGGACGCTGATGGCCGGGCAGGCGGTGACGGTGATGAAGTAGCAGGACTTCATCCAGTCGATGTAGGTGTTCATTTTGACGCCTTCGATTTCGGTGATGAAGGGTTGGGTGACGTCGAAGGCCGGGACCTGGGTGGTGGGGAGGAGGAAGTAATCGTATTTCGAGAAGAACTCGCCGACGCGGAGGTGGAGCGCGGCGCGGGCGGATTCGGCTTTGGCGATGTCGGCCGGGGTGAGGCGGGCACCGCGTTCGACCTCTTCGATGACGGTGGCTTTGAGCTGATCGCGGTGTTTGGCGACCTTGTCGGCGTGGCCTTGGAAGAAGCTTTGGGCGCGGAGGGTTTTGAAGATTTCGTCGGCGTTGGCGAGGTCGGGTTCAGCGTCGGTGACCTGGCAGCCGAGCTGGGTGAGGAGCTGGCGCTGGGATTCGAAGATCGACTTGATATCGCGGTGGAAGGGGAGGCCGAGGAGGTTGGCGGCGAAGGCGATTTTGAGGCCTTTTGGGTTGCGGGTGAGCGGTTGGGCGAAGCGGGCGCCGGGTTCGGGGAGGGAGAGGGGATAGCGGGGGTCGGGGCCGGCGATGGCGGAGAGGAGGAGGGCGAGATCGGCCACGCTGCGGGCCATGGGGCCGGAGGTGGAGAGCGGGTTCCAGTTGGGAGAGGACGGGACGCGGCCGGGGGAGGGGCGGAAGCCGACGATGCCGCAGAAGGCGGCGGGGTTCCGGAGGGAGCCGCCCATGTCGGAGCCGTCGGCAATGGGGAGCATGCGGGTGGCGAGCGCCACGGCCGCGCCGCCGGAGGAGCCGCCGCAGGTTTTTGTTAGATCGTAGGGGTTCTTTGTGGCGCCGAAGACGGGGTTGAAAGTCTGGGAACCGGCGCCGAATTCGGGGGTGTTGGTTTTGCCGAGGCTGATGGCGCCGGCGCGTTGGATACGGTCGATGACGAGGTCGTTGACGGTGGGGATGTTGTCTTTGAAGAGGGGCGAGCCGAAGGTGGTGCGGATGCCTTTGGTTTGGGCGAGGTCTTTGTGGGCGATGGGGAGGCCGTGGAGGGGGCCGAGGAATTTGCCTTTGGCGGCGGACTCGTCGGCCAGTTTGGCGGCTTGCTGGGCTTGGTCGGCGACGAGGGTGATGATGGCGTTGACTTTGGGATTGACGGCGGCGATCTGGCGGAGATGAGCGTCGAGAACTTCGCGGGCGGAGAGCTGTTTGCGGCGGAGTTTCTGGGCGAGATCGAGGGCGGAGAGCTGGCAGAGTTCTTCGCCTTTGGCGAAGGCGGCGGTGGAGGCAAGGAGGAGAGCTTCGCGGCGGGTCATAGAGCAATCTTATCTGGAGCGACGTTCAGGGCGAGAGCGCCGAGGAGACCGGCGTTGGGCCCGGCACCGGCGCGGCGGACGGCGACGCCATCGGCAGGGAACATGCGGACGCGTTCGTTGACGGCGGCGCGGACGGGCATGAGGAGGAGGTCGACCAGTTCGGACATGCCGCCCGAGAAGAGGAGAGCGTCGGGGTGGAGGGCGGTGACGAGGTTGGCGGCGGCGATGCCCAAGTAGAAGGCCGCATCGCGGAAGGCCTGTTGGGCGCGGGGGTCGCCGCTGCGGGCGGCGCTGGCGGCGGATTCGGTATCGGGGTAGCCGGCGGCGCGGGCAATGGCGGGGCCGCTCGAGATAGCCTCCAGGCAGCCGGGGTTGCCGCAGCCGCAGATGGGACCGTTGGGCAGGACGGTTGAGTGGCCGATTTCGCCGGCGGCGGAGAGGGGGCCGAGGCGCAGGCGGCCATCGATAACGATGCCGCCGCCGATGCCGGTGCCGAGGGTGAACATTACGAATGACGGGTATTGGGGGCCGTGGCCGTAGAGGAGTTCGCCCAAGGTGGCGCAGCGAGCGTCGTTGAGCAGGCGGACGGGCATTTGGAGGCGCCGTTCGAGGAAGGGCCCGGCGGGGACGCCGCGCCATTGGGTGGGGAGGTTGGGAACGAAGTTGACTTGGCCGGTGCGGAGGTCGATTAAGCCGGGGACGCCGATGCCAAGGGCGACGGGGCGCTGGCCGGCGCGGGAGGAGAGAGAGTCGACGAGATTGGCGATGGTGGAGAGGATTGCTTCGGGTCCGGCGCCGGGGGGAGTGGGGACGGTTTCGGTGTGGAGGAGTTGTCCGGCGGCGTTGCCGAGGGCGGCGGCGATTTTAGTTCCGCCAAGATCGACGGCGGCAAAGAGGGTTTCCATAGAGGCGCTGTGATATCCTGAGCTTGAACTTTACCGCACGGGAGGTCGTTCCATACATGGGCACGCTAGGAACACAGGAGATGATCATCATTTTTCTCCTGGCCTTGCTGATCTTCGGCCCCAAGAAGTTACCGGAGCTGGGGAAAACTGTGGCCAAAGCTATGGGCGAGTTCCGTCGAGCGTCGTCAGAACTGAAGTCCACGTGGGACCGCGAGATGCAGCAGATCGAAAAGGAAACTGAACCGATCAAGAAAGCTGCGGAAGAGTACCACGAACAAATTCACAACTACGACGACTCCTCGTATTACGACTACGGAGCTTACGACTCCGGCAGTTCGGAATTGACGGCAACCCCATCCACAACTGTAGGCGAACCCGCAACATTGGGCGCTGAACAAACGAATGCGACAGCAAGCACGACGGAACCGGCCGGAGCGCCGGCCGATACGAGCGCGGCTGTGGCAGCGAAGGCACCGGAAGGAACAGTGGCGCAGGGCGGAACACCTGTGGATACTGTAAAACCGGCCGCCGGTTGATTGGGTAGGTTATGTCCGTCCCGGAAGATAAGAACAGGGATACCCCTGTAGAAAACACGCATGTCCCCAAAGAGGGTCAGCCTCCAGCTGATTCCGGGGCGGATACTGCCCATACGAGTTATGGACAGACGACGGACCACGACTATGATTCGCATTATCATAGCGACGCGTCGTATCACGATGACCCGTATTCGGGGCAATCGTATGGAGCCGAACCTCCGAGCACGGCGGTGGAAGCGACGACGGCGGTAGCGCCGGTGGTGGCTTCGAGCGGCGGCAGCGGCGGCGGCACCACGCCTCCTCCTTCCGAAGAGGAAGAAGACGACGACGATGACGGCATGCTGCGGATGAGCTTCCTGGAGCATTTGGAAGAGCTTCGGAAGCGGATCATTTCGGCATTGATGGGGCTCGGTGTTGCGTTCGCGCTTTCGCTTATTTTTGCGAATGAAATGTGGAAGGCGGTGAGCGAGCCGGCCGCGACCGCATTGAAGGCATTGGGTTACCCGCCGTTTTTGAGCCAGATTGGCCCGATGGATTCGTTCCAGGTGATCTATATGAAGTTACCGCTGCTGGCGGCTATCTTCCTGAGCTCACCATGGATTTTGTGGCAGGCGTGGTCGTTCATCGCGCCGGGCCTTTATAAGAAAGAACGGCGGTTCGCGGCGCCGGTAATTATCAGCACGGCCGGTTTGTTTGTACTGGGCGGGCTGTTTGCTTACTTTGTGGCGTTCCGGTTCGGCCTGGAGTTTTTGTTAGGGATCGGCAAGGACATCAACGTTGTTCCGAACATTAACATGGTCGATTATTTCGATCTGTTCGTGAACGTGACGCTTGGCATTGGTGTTGTTTTTGAACTGCCGATTATCATCTTCTTCCTGGCGTTGCTCCGCATTGTTACGGCGAAATTCCTGTTGGAGCATTCGCGGTACGCGATTTTGATTATCGTGATCGTGGCAGCGCTGATTACTCCGACGCCGGACGTTTTCAACCTGATGCTGTTCGCGGTGCCGATGGTGGTGCTGTATTTCGTGGGCGTATTCGCGGCGTATCTGCTGCAACTGCGCCGGGACGAGAAGAGCTTCCCGTGGATGTCGGTGCTGGTGGTCCTGCTGTCGGTTGCGGGTGTTGCCGGGGCTGTGGTTTGGGCGCTGGTTGCCAAGTACGGATACAAAGTGGTTCCCTACTGGCCATTCCTGCTGCGCTAACGGCAGTTCAACTTGTAAATCAGCGAAAATCGGTACTTTTGGTCTGTAACATCGTGAGACGTTTTCGTATACGATGTTGGGAGAAATCCAGACAATATGGGTGCCGCAGCAGAATTGGCGGGAGGCACCGGTTTGTTTACCGGAGCTGCTTCTATGGACCTGCAAAAGGCCATTCGCGATTTATACGAAGAAAAAGAACGGATTGACGGAGTAATCGCCTCGTTGGAGCACTACTTGCGTACCAACGGGACCGTCTCGCCTAAGCGGAAGCGCGGGCGAAAATCGATGGGTCCCGAGGAGCGGCAAGAGGTGTCGGCGCGAATGCGCAGTTACTGGGCATCGCGCCGTACCGAGGCAAATACTTAAGCCAAGCTACTTCTTAAAAAACCACAGCCAGAAATACTGCTCGCCCGCACCGTGCCGGTAGCGGGGTTCGAAGCCGCAGCGTTCGGCCATGGCGACAGCGTCGTCATCGGAAAAGGGAACGCCCAACCACGTATCATCTTCTGTGGTTTTGATTGAGGTGTCCCCCTGGACCTGGAACTTGAACAACGCACCGGGGCGGAGCAGGCGGGAGACTTCGCGCACATAATTTTCAATGACTTCGCGGCTGGGGATGTGCTGGAAGACGATGGTGGAGAAAGCGAAGTCGAAGTTCCCGCCGGGGATGACGGAAAGATCCATGCCGTTGTTCTGATAGACATGGGCGCCGGGGTGATTTTCGACGGCGCGGGTGGCGCGGGCGACCATTTCGCCGGAGACATCGACGGCGTGGACTTCGCCGAACAGGTTAGCCAGCGCGCGCGTGACGCGACCGGCGCCGCAGCCGATTTCGAGCACCTTCATCTGTTTGGGCTCGCGGCCCTGGCAGATGTTGGTCATGTCGGTGAGAATTTCTTCGGCGATGGTTCGCTCACCGGAGGCGAAGAAGGTTTCGTCGGTCCACTCTTCGGTGGCGGTATTGACGTAATACCGGGCATTTTCGCGGGCACGAGCGTCCCAATCGGCTCGCATTTTTTCCAGGGTGTTTTGCAAAGGAAGCTCCGGCATGGTTCCTTCCCATTTTAGCGGGTATCGATGCTATACTGAAACTTAGTCAGTGGGCGGCTAGCTCAGTTGGGAGAGCACCACGTTCGCAACGTGGGGGTCGTGGGTTCGAATCCCATGCCGTCCACCAAACCTCCCCTTTTTACACTGACATCAGAAGGCACATGGTCCTTTCCGACGTTGATATCCGGCGCTACATTGCCGAGGGGAAAATAAAGATCGATCCGGAACTGCCCGAAGACCACTTCGGCAGCTGTTCCATCGATTTCCGGTTGGGGAACGAGTTCAGTGTTTTCGAACACAGTAAGTTCCCGTTTATTGATCCGCGCGACAAATTCGCGATTCAGGGCATGATGCGCACGATTGTGGTGGAGGACGGGGAACCGTTCATTCTGCAACCGCGCGATTTTGTGCTGGCGATTACGATGGAATCATTGGACCTGGCTGATGATGTGCTGGGGCGGCTGGAAGGCCGTTCGAGCCTGGGGCGGATTGGGATTATTGTCCACGGCACCGCCGGGCTGTTCGATCCGGGTTGGACCGGGAAGGCCACGCTGGAGTTGTCGAACCTGGGACGTGTGCCGGTGGCGCTGTATCCGGGGATGCGGATCTGCTCGTTCACGTTTGAACCGTTGAGCACGCCGTCGTCGAATCCGTATCGGACGAAGAAGGGCAATAAGTACGCCGGGCAGACAAGCCCGCTGGCGTCGCGGTTGTCTGGAGAAGTCAGCACGCTAAAATAGCCCGTATGCTTCGCCATACGTTGGCTACTTTGCGATTCCGGCTGAGCCGGGCACTAGATGGCGCGCCGGCTGATTTTGGGGAGTTTCGCCCCGCTGGTGTGCGTGCGCCGGTGGAGATTCTGTCGCATATGGGCGACCTGATGGACTGGGCGCTGCGGCAGACGAATGGTTCGCCGGAATGGACGGTGGCGACGCCGTTGGCGTGGGACGCAGAAGTGGCGCGGTTCTTTGCGGCGCTGGAGAAGTTGGAGGCGCGGGTGGAGGCTGGGCCGGTGGAGTGCGAGGAGAACCGGCTGTTTCAGGGGCCGATTGCCGATGCTTTGACCCACACGGGGCAGATTGCGCTGTTGCGCCGGATGCATGGCGCGCCGGTGAAGCCGATGAACTATTTCAAGGCGGAGATTTAAGGGCCGAGACTCAGGCTTTTCCGATATCGGGGTTTTCTGGTAGCACGGCCCTGTGGGAAAGCTGTGGAAACGGGGCGGCATGGGGCCCGCCCCTTGGTTGGGTGATTACTTCGCGGGGTGCATAGCGAAGCCGTAGAGGGTGTCTCCGGTGGCCACGATCACATACTGCACGCCATCGAGCTGGTAGCTGATGGGGCCATTGGAAATGGCCGCGCCGAGATTGGCGTGCCACAGCGGCTGGCCGGTAGTGGCGTTCAGCGCGACGAAGTTATTCTGCGGGTCGGCAGCAAAGACGACATTGCCGGCCGTGCTGAGGACGCCGTTGCGCGGGCCGCCGGGGCCTTCCCACTTGTGGCTCCACTTCACTTTGCCGGTCTTGTAGTCGATGGCTTGGAGCATCGATTCGGAGTAGCCGCCGCGGTCGTTGCCGCCCCAGCCTTCGGGCTTGTCGGTGTCGTCGTAGATGTACCAGACGCTATAGGCGTTGGACGCGTTGACGTAGAAGAGCCCGGTGGCGGGGCTGTAGCTGGGCGGGGGCCAGTTGGCGGCGCCGCCCTGGTTGGGGGAGACAAGCGCGCCGTCGATTTGCGGGTACTTCAAAGGGTCCGGGATGGGCTGGCCCTTGGCATCGATGCCCTTGGCCCAGTTGGCGCGGGCGAAGGTTGTTGTGACGACGTTCTTGCCGGTAGCGCGATCGAGCACGAAGAAGTAGCCGTTGCGGGAGGCCTGGGCCAGCAACTTGCGGGGCTTGCCGTCGATGGTTCCGTCGATCAGCACGGGCGTCTGGTTGGCGTCCCAGTCATGCGTGTCGTGCGGGGACGACTGGAAATACCACTTCATTTTGCCGGTGTCGGGGTTGAGGGCGATGATGCACTCGGTGAAGAGATTGTCGCCGAGGCGGCCTTTGTGGGCGACGACGGGCTGCGGGTTGCCGGTGCCGAAATAGATGAGGTTCAGTTCGGGATCGTAGGTGGTTGACCCCCACGTCATACCACCACCGTGCATCATGGCTTCCACGCTGGGCCAGGTTTTGGCTTCGGGGGTGCCAGGTTCGGGGTGGGTGTACCAGCGCCATTGGCGTTCGCCGGTTTCGGGGTCGTGGGACTGGATGTAGCCGGGGACGTCGAGATCGTCACCGCTGACGCCGGCGATGACGTGGTTGCCGACGATGAGCGGGGCGGCGCTGGCGTAATAGAGCTGATCGGGATCGCAGATCTGTTTGTGCCAGCGTTCCTTGCCGTCCTTCATGTTGAGGGAGACGAGGTTGCAATCCGGCGTTTCGAAATAGAGCCACTTGCCGTAGACGGCGACGCCGCGGTTGCCGATGTGGATGCCGCCGCGCGAGGGCCAGGCGAAGTGCCAGAGTTCGCGACCGGTGCGGGCGTCGATGGCCCAGACGTGGTCGGGCACGGTGAAGAACATGACGCCGTCGACTACGACGGGTGAGGCTTTGATGGAACCCGGGAAGGGGCCGCCGGTGGAGGGCAGGCTGATGCGGTGGACCCAGCCGAGGCTGAGCGACTGCACGTTGGACGCATTGATATTCGTCAGCGGGCTGAAGCGGCGGCCGGAGTAATCGCCATTAAAGGAGGGCCAGGTATCGGTGGGCGGCTGGGAGAGCTTGGCCGGGTCGAGCGTCTGGGCAAAGGCCGCAGTGGCGAGGAGGAGG
This sequence comes from Acidobacteriota bacterium, assembly GCA_947466555.1. Taxonomy (GTDB): domain Bacteria; phylum Acidobacteriota; class Terriglobia; order Bryobacterales; family Bryobacteraceae. Next base: position 12,662 of record CANIFK010000057.1, read on the forward strand.
AGAATGGCGGTCTTCACTTGATCGACTCCAGGTAGGCAACGATGTCGTGCATGTTCTTGTCGGTGTACTTGTTGAGCAGTTCGATGTGGCCCTGGTAGGGATCGTTCTTCACGACTTTGAGCGAGGCCGAGCGGGTCCAGGTGTGGTATTCACCGGCGGTGTCGCGGAGGGAGACGTTGAAGTCATCCAAGTGGACGAGGACGCCGGAGACGGTCTTCCCATTGGCCGGAGTGACGGCGAGCGTCACCGGCTTCGGCGGGGCGACATTGCGCGCGCCACGGCCGAAGCCGAAGGTCTTGGGGAAGAGGAACTTCTGCTGGAGCATGACGGGTTCATACTTGCGGCCGACGCCGGCGAGATCGCCGGTGACGGAGTGGCACTTGGCGCAACCGCCAGCGCCGTTGAAGAACTCCTGGCCGGCCTTGGCGTCGCCGGTAAGGACGTTGATGGGCTGGGAATACGGCCCGCTGCGGAGCGTGTCGGTGACCTTCAAGTGGAGGAAGTGGGAGAGCTCCATGACCTGCGCGCCTTCGATGGAAGCCGAGGGGCGGCCGGTGGTGGTGGGGTGCTTCTTGAGCTTGAGGAAGTTGCCGATGGTGGCGCCGTAGCGGTCCTTCAGGACGACGAGGGAGCGGACGATATCGGTGCCTTC
>CANIFK010000058.1 GCA_947466555.1 Acidobacteriota bacterium
CTGGGAATGGCGTTGAAACGGCATTACCGGAGGGCGAAGTGACGCCTGTTTTCGCCCTGTTTTTGCTGGCGGCCGAGGAGATTGTGCTGCATACCGGGTTCCGGATTGAGGCCGACCGGCATGAGGTGGTGGGCGAGAATTTGCGCCTGCATACGGCGAATGGGACCGTAGAGATTCCGCGGACGTCGGTGGCGGGGATTGAGGTTTTGGAAAAGGTGGAGAAACCCGTTGCCCCCGCTGGCGCCACGCCGGTTGCCGTTGCGGCTCCGGTGGCTGTGGCTCCCGCGGCGCCGAAGACGGCCAAGGAACATCTACGGGAGGCGGCGGATTTGAACGGGTTGCCGCCGGAGATCCTGCTATCGATTGCCAAGATCGAGTCGGCGTTTCAGACGAACGCGCGGTCGCCGAAGGGGGCGATTGGCGTGATGCAGCTGATGCCGGACACGGCGCGTTCATTGAACGTGAATCCGCACGATACGCGCGAGAACATTGAGGGCGGGGCGCGGCTGATGCGGGATTTGTTGTTGAAGTACGAGCAGTACCCGGACCAGGTGTACCGGGCGTTGAGCGCCTACAACGCCGGGCCGGGGGCGGTGGCGAAGTACAACGGAATTCCGCCGTATGCGGAAACGCGGGCGTACGTGGAAAAAGTATTGAACGAATACCACCGCTTGAAGACGCAGAAACCAGAATCGCGTTAACCATTTAGCAGTCGCGCGCATCGTATACTTATTACTGGAATAGGAGCCAGCCGGATGAACCGTAAGCTGCAATTCGTGATCACCGCGTTTTCGTTGTGCTTGGTCGGCGTGTTGCTGCTTGGCGCAGTGAACAAATCGACCTCTTCTCCGGAAGAGACGTACCGGCATATCGGCGTCTTTACCGAAGTGCTCTCGAAGATCAAGAGCGAGTACGTGGAAGAGCCGGACATGAAGAATGTCACCCTCGGCGCGTTGAACGGGTTGCTGGAATCGCTGGACCCCTATGCCAGCTATCTGTCGGCCGATCAGTACAAGCAGTGGCAGAAATCGAAGACCGATGCGAAGGGCTGGACGGGGCTGATCCTGGCCAAGCGGTTCGGCTACATCGCGGTGGTGGATTCGGTGCCGGGCTCGCCGGCGGATAAGGCCGGGCTTTCGACCGGCGACATGCTGGAAACCATTCAGGGTGTGAACACGCGCGACATGCCGCTGGCCTACGCCGAGATGATGTTGCTGGGCGATCCGGGCACGAGCATTGAGCTGGGCGTTCTGCGGTTCCGCAATCCGGAGCCGAGCAAGATGGCGATTGTGCGCGGGCCGATTGTGTGGCCGGCGGTGACTTCGAAGATGCTACCGGATGGGATTGGCCTGGTGACGGTGCCGACGCTGGAATCCAAGCGCGTGGCCGATGTGGCCGCGGCGGTGCAGGCATTGGAGAAGCAGGGCGCGAAGAAGCTAATTCTGGACGTGCGGAGCTGCTCGACCGGTGCGCCGGAAGAGGGCGTGGCGCTGGCGAATCTGTTTGTTTCCGAAGGCAAGCTGGCCTTCGCGGTGGGCCAGAAGGTGGCGCGGCAGGATTTTGACGCCGCGGCGGCGAAGGCGATTACGAAGCTGCCTCTCACTGTGGCGACCAATCGCGGGACGGCGGGCGCGGCGGAGATCGCGGTGAACGCGTTGTTTGACCTGAAGCGGGCTGAGGTTGTTGGCGAGCGCACGTACGGCGACGCGGCGATCCGGAAGCCGGTGGTGATGGACGACGGCGCGGCGGTGATTCTGTCGGTGGCGAAGTTCCACAACGCCAATGGCAAGGCGCTGCAGGATGTGGGCGTGATGCCGTCGGTGCCGGTGGCCGATTTGGAACCGCAGGAGTTGAACGAGGAAGATGCGCCTCCGGCGGCGGCTCCGAAGAAGGAAGAGAAGCCGAAGTCGACGGAAGATCTGATCCTGAAGAAAGCCGTTGAGATTTCGACCAAAGGCCTGAGCGCCGAAGAGGTGAAGGCTGCGCAGGCGATGCGCGATGCCGCTAAAAAAGCGGCCGAAACCAGCAAGGATCCTAGCATGGGTCCGTTGAACATTCCCAAACCCTAAGTACGAGAAAACGACGAACTGCATATGCCCCTTTACGAGTACCGCTGCCTGAAATGCGATGAGACCTTCGAGGTCCGGCAGAAGTTCTCCGACGAGCCAGTAGCGACACATGCCACATGCGGCGGAGAGGGAAAGCGCATGCTTTCCGCTCCGCAGCTGCATTTCAAAGGTTCCGGATTTTACATCACCGATTACGGCAAGGGCGGGAGCGGCGCGATTAAGCCCGCAACCCCCGGCGCGAAGACGGAAACGAAGTCGGAGGCGAAGACCGAGTCCAAACCGGCCGCGCCCGCCCCGTCTACACCCGCAAAAAGCGACTAACGGCGCCGCGCACAGCGGAAGCCGATATTGTCGTGACCGATCGACCGGGAATCCCAGCGTCCGTTTGGACGGCTAGTGTAGGTGCGTGAGGACGCGCCGCGCGTGGCTTTCATCTCGATTTCCCCTTCACGAGTGACATCTTCGTCCACCCATTCGAAGACATTGCCGTAGAGATCGGCAATGCCCGTACCGGGCGTGTTGCCGCGCGGGAACAGGCCCACCGGCGTCGGGTGGCAGAGTTGCAGTTCATTGGTGTTGGCGTGGAGCTTGGTTTGTTCCTCATCGCCCCACGGGTAACGGCCGCCCAGCGCACATTCCCATTCCACAGGCGTGGGCAAATGGCCGCCGGCCCATTGGCAGTAGGCAACGGCGTCATACCAGCCGACGCCATTAACAGGACGGCTCGGGTGTTCCAGTTGCGTGGTCCAACTGTCGGGGATCAACCCGGTCGCCTCGACATAAGCCTTGAACTCGTACACCGTCACCGGGTGGCGGCCAAGCTGAATCGCGCCCAAATCGGCCCAGTATTCCGGATCGGACGGCAGGCGCAGGCGAGGGTCACCCTGTCGTCCCAGTGCCTCCGCCGCGGCGACTTTGTCGGCCAGCGGGACGGCGGCAGAATCCTTCGAATCTTCGAATAGCGCGGTCATTCCGAGCACGGCCTCCCGGTAGAGCGGCGAGCTGACCCGGTAGCCGAGATCGGTCTCCAATGAGTAGACACGGGCGATGACATTGGCCCTGGCTTTCAGGGAATCACCTGTCGTGGTGACGAGCGACTCGACGAGCTTTTCCACCGCCTGCGGCCCGCCTTTGCGGTGGCGGATGGCGCCATAGAGGCAGAAGCGTTCGCGGTCCACCGGCGGCTGGGAAAGTTTGGCGGCGGCCAGATAGTTGCGGATGGCCGGGTGATCGACGGGCCCTAGATTCTGCAGAATCCATTCGTAGAGATCGGCGCGGCGCTCAGGGAGGTGCGCGCCCTGTTGGCACATCGCGGCCATCCGCGCCACAATCGCCGGCACTTGGGCCAGCGTTTCGAGATCCGGATGCGAGGTAATCAGCCAGGCATCCATCGACGACAACTGATTGCGGAGGAATTGCTGCACATCCGCATTTTCAAAAGGGAGTAGTTCGCGGGAGGTGAAGCCGGGAATGGGTCCGTTGGCACTGGCGAAGATTCGGGCGCTCGTATTGACTTCGGCCAGAGCCACGGCGGCGTCGGGGGTGGTGTCGTCGAGGACGAGGGCACCTTTTGCAGCGAGGTGGCGGAGGAGGGTGGACTTCCCGGAGCCTCTGGCGCCGATGATGGCGACGCGGTGATCGGGGAGGGAGAGATCGAACGGGATGGGCGGGACGGGCCAGTTCTCCTCCTTTGGGCCGGGGGTAAGACGGGGGATGTAAAGGGAGCTCATTTGGCGCACCGGAAGCCGATGTTTTCGTGACCGCGGTCGCCCGTGTCCAAGCGTCCCTTCGGGTCCGCAATAAAGCAATCGGTGGAGGCGCCGCGGACCGCTTTCATTTCGATTTCCCCAGGCAGGGTGGCGTCCTTGTCCACCAATTCCCAGACGTTCCCATAGAGATCGGCAATGCCGGTTTGGGGCGTGTTCCCGCGGGGGAAGAGCCCGACCGGTGTAGGGCGGAAAAGTCGGAGCCAGATGGAATTGGTGTGTAGATCCCCGGGTTCCTCATCGCCCCAAGGGTACTTGCCGGCCAGCGCGCTCTCCCATTCCGTATCGGTCGGCAAATGCCCCCCAGCCCAGCGGCAGTACGCAACGGCGCGGTGCCAACTGACCCCAGTCACCGGGCGGCTGGGATGGTTCAACTGATCGGACCATTTGTAGGGAATGTAGCCCGTGGCCTCGACATACAAAGTGAACTCGTGGACCGTCACCGGGAACCGGCCAAGTTGCAGATTTGGCCCTACCGGTGCCCAGTAGTCGGGGTCCGAAGGCAGGCGGAGCCGGGGATCGCCCAAAAGGCCAAGCGCTTCGGCGGCGCCCACCTTGTCGACGAGCGGAACCGCGGCGGCCTCCGGCGTGTCCGCAAACAGTTCCACCATACTGAGCACCAGCGTTCGGTACCGCGGGTTACCAACGCGGTACCCATACGGGAGCAAATTTGTGTACGCCGCATACAAAAAGGCAGCCATGGCTGCGCGGCTGGCGAGCGTCTCACCGCAGGAGTCCAGGATCAGGCCGAAAAGCCCGTCCACCTTTTCCGCTCCCCCCTCCTTGAACATCCGAACGGCGAGGACGGGGAAGTCCGTGCTGTGGGGGTTAATGCCCAACCAGTCATACAGTTCCACCCGCTGCTCCGGAAAAACAAGGCCCCGGTTGACCATGCGCACGAACTCCGCCAGCGTCGCTGGTGTGCGCAAAAGTTCATAGAAATCATCGCCCTGGCGCAGCCTCCCGCGAATCACATCGGGCTCAGCAGTGTGGTGCTCGATGTAGTCGAAGATGTCCCAATTGCCGAGAGGGAGAAGTTCCTGGGACGTGAAGCCGGGGATGGGTCCGCCGGCGGAGGCGAAGACGCGGGCGTCCGGGTTGGCCTGTGCGGTTTCGGCGGCCGCTTCGGGCGTCGTGTCGTCCAGCGTGATCACGTTCGGTTGCAGGGAAAGATGGCGCAGGAGAGTGGATTTCCCGCTTCCCTTCCCGCCGATCAGCGCCACATTCTGGCCGGGCAAGCTGAGGTCCAGCGGAACAGGACCGTCCGGACCCAGCGTTTGGCGGGGGAGGAAGAGTTCGGGCTTCGGGTCGGATACCATGTTGGGGATGACTCGCGTTGTTTTCTTATTATGTGGCGTTTCGGCGGTGTTTGCGGGCGGGGCGGATGTCCTGCAAAAACGGTGTGTTTCGTGCCATAACGCGAAGGCGCGGGTGGGCGGGTTGAGCCTGGAGACGCGGGCGGAGGCGGGCGCTGTATTGACGGGCCGGCTGCGGGCGCGCGTCGAGGCGGGGCAGATGCCGCCGGGGGGCGGGTTGGCAGCCGGGGAGCGGGCGGAGGTGTTGGCGTGGCTGGACGCGGGGGCGGTTTGGCCGGGACGGCTGGGGACGGGGAAGGGGTTGTGGTCGCTCGAGCCGGTGCGATCGAAGGGTGGGTCGATTGACGGGTATTTGCGGGAGAAGTTGTCTGAAAAGGGCCTGGCGATGTCTGGAGAGTCGGACCGGCGGACGTTGATTCGGCGGATTACCTTTGATTTGACGGGGTTGCCGCCGGCGCCGGAGGAGGTGGAGGCGTTTGTGAAGGGCGGGGATTATGGGGCGTTGGTGGACCGGTTGTTGGCGTCACCGGCGTATGGGGAGCGGTGGGGGCGGCACTGGATGGACGTGATCCGGTTCGGGGAGAGCAATGGGTATGAGCAGAACCATGTGAGGCCGGGGGCGTGGCCGGTGCGGGACTATTTTATTCGGGCGTTTAATGAAGATTTGCCGTTTCGGGATTTGATTGTGCAGTCGTTGGCGGGGGATTTGGTGGGGAAGGACCGGCCGGAGGTGGAGGTGGGGACGGGGTTCATGGTGGCGGGGCCGCATGACACGGTCGGCAACCAGGCGGAGGGGCCGAAGCGGCAGCAGCGCGCGGATGATCTGGACGATATGGTGAATGCGACGGCGTCGGCATTTTTGGGACTGACGGTGAACTGCGCGAAGTGCCACGACCATAAGTTTGATCCGATTTTGCAGTCCGATTATTACCGGTTGGCGGCGGTGTTTGCCGGGGTGGTGCATGGGGAGCGGGAGGTGGGGACGGCTTCGGAGAAGGCGGCTTACCGGGCGAAGGCGGGGCCGCTGGAGGCGCGGGTGGCGGCGTTGAACGCGGTGTTGGCGGGGTTGCGGGATCGCGCGAAGCCGGGGCTGGCGGCGGCGGAAGCGCGGGTTCGGGGGAGGATGCGGGAGGCGGTGTCGGCAGCGGGGACGGTGGAGAGTTTTGGGGCTTTGCGGGCGCGGTTTGTGCGATTGGCGTTGCCGGCGGGGGCGCCGGGCGGGTTGGATGAGATTGAGGTGTTTGGTGTTGACGGGAAGAATGTGGCGTTGGGGGCCACAGTCGTTTCGACATCAACGCGGGTGGCGGATGGGAATCCGGATGCGTATTCGCCTCGGTTTTTGACGGATGGCGCCTTTGATAAACGCTGGTTTGCGGGGGTGGGGGCGGGGCCGGCGTTGACGGTGGATTTGGGGACGGCGGTTGAGGTGGCGCGGGTGGTTTGGTCGGCGGACCGGAAGCAGGGGCAGCAGGGCCGGTTCGCAGTGCAGGCGCCGGGGCGGTATGTGTTGTCGGTTTCTTTGGATGGGGTTTCGTGGCGGGAGGTGGCGACCGATGCGGGGCGACTGCCGGCGCGGAAGGAGGCGCAGGAGCGGTTGTTTGTGTTGGAGGCGTTGGGGAGTGGTGCGGAATTTGAGGCCGCGGAGAAGGAGTTGGCGGCGGTGGAGGCGGAGTTGAAGGCGCTGCCGAAGTTGCGGCGGGTGTATGCGGGGACGTTTACGAAGCCGGAGCCGGTGTATTTGTTAAAGGGCGGGAACGTGATGCAGCGCGGGGAGGAGATGCGGCCCGGGTCGCTGCGCGCCTTGCCGGGGTTTGAGTTGGCGTTGGATGCGCCGGAGGGCGAGAGGCGAATGGCGTTGGCCAAGTGGATTGCTTCGGATGCGAATCCGCTGACGCCGCGGGTGATGGCGAACCGGTTGTGGCATTACCATTTCGGGCATGGGCTGGTGGCGACGCCGTCGGACTTTGGGTTCAACGGGGAGCGGCCGAGCCATCCGGAGTTGCTGGATTATCTGGCGCAGCGTTTGATGGATAACGGGTGGCGGCTGAAGCCGTTGCACCGGGAGATTGTGATGTCGGCTGCGTACCGGCAGGCGAGCACGTGGAATGAAACGGCGGCGAAGGCGGACGCTGATTCGCGGTTGTTGTGGCGGTATCCGCCGCAGCGGTTGCAGGCGGAGGCGATCCGGGACAATATGTTGGCGGTGGCAGGGGTGCTGGATAAGACGGTAGGGGGGCCGAGTTATCAGCTGTACAAGTACACGGTGGATAACGTGGCGACTTACTTTCCGCGGGAGGAGTTTGGGCCGGAGACTTACAGGCGGTCGGTGTATGCGCAATCGGCACGGTCCATCCGGACGGAGTTGTTGAGCGTATATGATTGCCCGGATTCTTCGTTGCCGGAGCCGCGGCGGGTGGTGACCACTTCCCCGCTCCAGGCGCTGGCTTTGCTGAACAATTCGTTTGTTTTGGACATGGCGAAGGCACTGGGGGCGCGGATGGCGGCGGATGCCGATCCGGTGGGGCGGGGCTTTGCTTTGGCCTTTGGGCGGGGGCCGACGGCGTCGGAACGGGCGGGGGCGGATCAGTTAGTAAGTCAGTATGGGATGGCGGCTTTGGCGCGGGCGATTTTTAATACGAATGAGTTTGTCTATGTCCATTAATCGGCGGCAGTTGATTCACTCGTTGGGCGCGGTGGCGCTGGCGGATTTGTTGCGCGGCGGGGCGCCGCATTTTGCGCCGAAGGCCAAGCGCGTGATTCAGATCATGTGTCCGGGCGGGGTGTCGCATTTGGACACCTTTGACTACAAGCCGGAGTTGGAGAAGCGGAGCGGGCAGCCGATGCCGGGGGGCGAAAAGGAGGTGTCGTTCCAGGGGGCGAATGGGAACCTCATGAAGAGCCCGTGGAAGTTTGTGCAGCGGGGGCAGACGGGGCGGTGGATGACGGAGATGTTGCCGCATTTGGGCGCATTTGCGGACGATATGGCGTTTATTCACTCGATGACATCGCGGACGAACACGCATGGGCCGGCTTGTGTGGCGATGAATACGGGGTTTGTGTTTGAGGGGTTTCCGTCGGCGGGGGCGTGGGCGTCGTACGCGTTGGGATCGATGAACGAGAACCTGCCGGCGTATGTGGCGATTCCGGATGTGCGAGGGATTCCGCCGTCGGGGCCGGCGAATTGGACGAATGGCTTTTTGCCGGCGGAGCATCAGGGGATTTCATTTACGGCGCTCGAGCCGATCCGGAATCTGGAGCGGCCGGGGGCGATTTCGGCGGAGGCGGATTTGGCGACGCGCGGGTATGCTCGGGTGCTGAATGATAAACATGCGGAGTTACATTTTGGCGATTCGGATTTGCGGGCGCGGATTGCTTCGTATGAGTTGGCGGGAAGGATGCAGTTATCGGCGCCGGAGGTTTCTAACTTAGCCAGTGAGACGAAGGCGACGCATGAGCTGTATGGGACCGGGGATTCGAATCCGTTGCTTGCGGCTTATGCGCGAAACTGTTTGTTGACGCGGCGACTTGTTGAGCGAGGCGTGCGGTATGTGCAGCTGTACTGCGCGTCGCGGGCGTCGGGTGTGGACGGGTTGTTGAACTGGGACGCACACAAGACACTGGAAGCCGATTATTCGCGGCATTTTCCGATTTTGGATAAGCCGACGGCAGGGCTGCTGGCAGATCTGAAGGGGCGGGGTTTATTGGACGATACGCTGGTTTTGTGGACGACGGAGTTCGGGCGGATGCCGACGCACCAGGAGGGGACCTTGGGGCGGGATCACAACCCCGACGCCTACTCCGTTTGGATGGCGGGCGCCGGGGTGAAGGGGGGCGCGACGCACGGGCGGACCGATGATTTCGGGCGGCGCGTTGTTAGCGATGTTACTACGGTTCATGACTACTGGGCGACGGTATTGCACTTACTGGGCCTGAATCATGAAAGGTTGACGTGGTATCACAACGGGATCAACCGTCGGCTGACCGATGTACATGGGCATGTTATCCGGGGGTTGTTGGGTTAGGCCAGGTGGCCAACCACGTGGCGGTGGCGGCATCAAGGGGCGAGGGGCGGATGGCGTGCGCGTATTCGCGGATGTAGGAAGGGGCGATGTCGGGTTGGAGTTGGTTCCATTCGCAGTCCTGGCAATGGGGGCCGGTGGGGGAGCGGTGGCCGGTGGCGAAGTGGCGGCGGGCGAGTTGGTGTTTGGGAGAGTTGAAGACATCGGCGCCATCGTACTGGGCGAAAACGACGTCGCAGTCCGGCTTGGGAGCGCAGCAGCAGGGGAGGACGCGGCCGGTGGCGTCCATGACGGTGCTCATGTAGAGCCAGTGGCAGGTGTGGCCGGCGGTGGAGGGTTCCAAGGGACCGGCGCCTGGGACGCGCCAGGGGTCGCGGTAGGCGCGGTGGATGGTATCGGCGGCGATTTCGCCGGGGAACGGGTTCCAGTTGGCGGCGAAATCGGTGGGGTTGACGGGTTGGAGGGGAATGGTTTCGGGCGGAATGCTATGGGCGACCTGAATGGTGGGGTCGTCCCAATCGACGGCGAACGGACGGGAGATGCGGAATTCATCGACGCCGATATCTCTAGCGAGTTCGAGGGCTCGGGGAATTTCGTGGCGGTTGTGTTCGAAGGCCAGATACTGCCAGGCAAGATAGGGGAGGCGGCGGCCCTGAGCGTGGCGGGCGGCGACCAAGCGGCGTAAGTTATCGAGTACCAGTTCTAAGTTCCCGTTGCGGCGGAAGCGTGAGTAAGTGGGCTGCGTGGCGCCATCGATGGAGAGGACGAGATAGTCGAGACCGGAGGCGACTAGCGAGTCGGGATCGAAACGCGGAAGGGAGAGACTGGTGGAGAGCATCGTTTGGGCCAGGAAGGATTTGGCGGCCCGAATGTAGGCGGGAGTGCGGGGATTGAGGAGCGGTTCGCCGTAGTTGCCGAACATGACGTGGACGGCATAGGGGGCGAAGTGGCTGAGCCAGGAAGCGAAACGATTGGGATCGATTTGGCCGTTTGGCCAATCAAACAGCGATTCCTGGCGGGAACGCATGGAATGCACGCAGCCGGGACAGGCGAGCGCGCAGCCATTGCAGGGATCGACTTCGATGCCAAAAGGGCGGGCGACGACGCAGGTGCGGCGGGCGGCGAACTCGACGCGAGCGAGACAGATATTGACTAACTTGAGCGTGAGGCACTGCGCTGCGGCGGGGGCGTGACCGGCCAGCGAGAGGGCGGCGAAGATCTCATTTTTGCCAGTCACGAGCGCGGCGGCGAGTTCGGCGCCAGTGACGGCCGCAGTAAGTTGGGTATGAAGGAGACGGAGCTTTAGCCCGAGCAGTGGAGTAACTCCAAGGTGGACGGAGGCGGGAGCCTCAGTATACGACGGACCCTCGGAGTTACTCAATCATTTTTATCGCCACACGCGATGTGTCAGTTTGCTACAGGCGACTGTTCGGCGAGGCGTTTGAGGGTGACGAGATCGCCATCCTCTTTGGCTTTGGCTTGCGGGGTGATGACGGGTTCGAGGAGAGCGGCGAACCAATCGCTGTATTTGAACGCTCCGGCGGCGGTGAGGCGGGTGCGGCCGCCGAGATCGACTAAATCATAAGTGGCGTCGCCTTCGAAGCCCATGGGGGAGGTGATGTGGACCTTGAGGCGGGTGGGGGCGTTGTACTCAGTGGTGACGGCGTCGAAATAGACGAGTTGGTTATCCATGTTGGGGTCCTTCATACTGACGCGGCGTTTGCCTCCGGCGCCTTTGGGGCCATCGTCCTTGACGTCGACGGTCCAACTGACCCACTGTTTGTACTTGTCCTTGTCGTCGACCCAGGTCCAGACGTCGGCGGGCGGGCGGTTGATTTCGATGGTGGAGACGGTTTTGCCGGCGCCTTCGCGGCGGCCCATGATGAGGAGGGTCAGCGTGGCGAGGGCGACGATTCCGAGGAGGCCGAGGGCTCCGTATTTCAGCCATTTCATGGTTGGGTTCTCTTTCGTTGGAGGGTTGCGAGCGAACCGCCGAGGAGGGTGGCGGCGGTCAGAATTTGGGGCGCGTTGGTGATGTGGGCGATGGCGGCGGTGGAGATGGTTGCGGCGATTATCGCGAGGCGTGGGTTGGGGAGGGAGCGGACTTGGAGTGCGGCGAGAGTGGCGGCAAGTAGGGTAAGGGTGGTTAGGGATTCAGCGGTGAAGTTGGCGCTTTCGCGGAAGTAGATGAGGGTGAGCGAGTAGCGGCGGAGTTCGAGGGCGAGCGTGAGGGGGAGGGCGAGGAGGAAGGCGGTGGCGGCGGCGGTTTCGAGGAGTTGGGTTTGGTGATACGCGGCGGTGAGGGTGTGGCGGAGTAGCCAGAGGGGGCCGTTGGCCGCGGCTTCCTCTTCGAGATCGCCAAGAAGGTGGTCGGGGGCGTTGGGGAGGAGGAGGGCGAAGAGGAGTTTCGTCGTCATCCGAGTTCGCCCCAGTTGAGGCCGCGGATCATGCTTTCGATGGCGCGGACGGATTCTTCGAGGGCGCGGGCGCCTTCGGCGGTGAGTTCGAAGTAACGTTTGGAGCGGCCGCCGCGGAGGGAGGTGGGTTCGCCTGTGCGGGAGCGGGTGAGGCCTTTGGTTTCGAGGCGGTCGAGAGTGGCGTAGACGGCGCCGATGTTGACGTCGCGGCCGGTGCGGGCAGCGATTTCCTGGCGGATGGAGACGCCGTAGGCGTTGTCGCCGAGGTGGGCGAGGGCGAGGAGGACTAGTTGTTCAAAGCCGCCGAGGGCGTCGCCTTTTGGCATTTCCTATACATGGTATATCAATACGAATGTATAGGAAAGCGCCAAATTGGGGGCGAAAGATTAAATTGGTGCTTGGCACCAATTATGTAAGTGGTTGATTTTGTTGGGGCGCGGGTGACGGAAGATTAAATTGTGTGTGACACGGTTTTTAGCCGCGGCCGGAGAGGGGCATTTTGGTGGCCATGATGGTCATCGTTAGAATGTTGGTTTCGAGCGGGAGATTGGCCATTTGCAGGATGGCGTCGGCTACGTGCTGGACGTCCATGCGGGGTTCGACCATCATCGTTCCGTTCGCCTGCGGGACGCCTTGCTGCATGCGCTCGGTCATTTCGGTGGCGGCGTTGCCGATGTCGATCTGGCCGCAGGCGATGTTCCAGGGGCGGCCGTCTAAGGAGATGCTTTTCGTCAGGCCGGTGATGGCGTGCTTCGTTGCCGTGTAGGGGGCGGAGTTGGGCCGGGGGGTTTGGGCGGAGATGGAGCCGTTGTTGATGATGCGGCCGCCTTGCGGGGTCTGCTCCTTCATCATGCGCATGGCTTCTTGCGCGCAGAGGAAAGCGCCGGTGAGGTTGACGCCAACGACGGCGGACCACTGGGCGAAGGTCACCTCTTCCATGGGGACACCGGGGGCGCCCATGCCGGCGTTGTTGAACAGGACGTCGACGCGGCCGTGGGCTTCTTTGGTTTTGGCGAAGAGGTTTTTGACGGCGTCGGGGTCTGACACGTCGGTGGGGACGGCTAGGATGCCGGGGGCCATGGCGGTGGTTTTTTCGAGTTCTTCGGCGCGGCGGCCGGCGATTACGACCTTATATCCGGCGATGGCGAGGCGGACGGCGGCGGCGCGGCCGATGCCACTGCCGGCTCCGGTGACGACGGCGACTTTCCCATTGGTTTGCATCGATCCAGCATATTCGATTCGGTATATGCTGGGGACGTGCGGACCTTCCTTTTTGTTGCGATTCCCCTGTTGGCGATGGCGCAGGAGCCGGTGAGTTTTAACCGGGATATCCGGCCGATCATGTCGGACACGTGCTTCAAATGTCACGGGCCGGACCGGTCGGGCCGGATGGCGAATTTGCGTTTGGATTTGCGGGACGAGGCCGTTAAGCCGAACCGGCGGGGGCTGGCGCCGATTGTGCCGGGTGATCCGGGGAAGAGCCACATTATTCAGCGGATTTTTGCGACCGGCGGGCAGCAGATGCCGCCCGAGTCTTCGCATAAGACATTGACCGCGGCGCAGAAGGAGACGATTAAGCGCTGGGTGGCGGAGGGGGCCAAGTACGAAGGCCATTGGGCGTATGAACCGGTGAAGCGGCCGGCGGCGGGGGCCACGATTGATTCCCTGCTGCGGGC
>CANIFK010000059.1 GCA_947466555.1 Acidobacteriota bacterium
CGGGAGGCGCGAAAGGCGATCGAGTAATCGATCGAATCGGCCTCGACGATGGGGCTGATGGCGTCGTAGAAGTAGAGGCGATCGGCACCGGTGGCGCGGGCGATATCGCGGGCGAGGGCATCGGAGGTCAACGGCCCGGTGGCGATAATGACGATTCCCTGCTCCGGGATCCGGTCCACTTCCTGGCGGTGCAGGGTGATGAGCGGATGGCTGGAGACCTTCTCCGTAATCCACTGGGCAAAGACGCCACGATCCACGGTGAGCGCCTGGCCTCCGGGTACTCGGGCGGCGTTGGCGGCATCGAGCAGCAGGCTGCCGAGACGGCGCAGTTCCTGTTTCAACAGCCACGGAGCGGAGTTCAGCGCCTCACTTTTCAGCGAATTGCTACAGACCAGCTCCGCCATCTGGTCCGTTTGATGGGCGGAGGTGGAGCGGCCGGGCCGCATCTCAAACAGGTCCACTTTGACACCGGCCTGCGCCAGTTGCCAGGCGGCTTCGGAACCGGCCAATCCGGCCCCTAGAACAACAACAGATTCACTCACTTCACCATTCTACGGGTTCAGCAATACTGCCGCCGAGGCGAACGGGATTTCGGTGCCATTGGTAATGGCGAGGTACATAACCTGGAGATCGAGATTTCCGGTCGGTACCAGAAAGTGGTAGTCGTCGATGTAGCCTTCCGCCGTGTCGTTCAACTTGTCGCCATTGGGCCACAGGAAGACCACGTCGCGGGCGGCGGGTTGGCTCTCCCAGTCTTCAAAATCGACGCGGGCCAACTCCCCGCTCACGGACCCATCGGAGTAGATCAGCTTCTTCGGCCCAACAAACGGCAGATTACCGGGCCCCCTGCCGGCAGTGATGGACGGATCTCCGTAGTAGAGCTTGTACCGCGCGCCGCCGACATGCAGCGGGAAGGCGGCCTGGGCGTTGGTGAACAGCTTCGGACAGCCGTTGGCCAAATACTGGACATTCCACTTCGTACCGTCCCAGACGGCATACCCATGATTCATGTTGCTGTTGACGCAACCGTTGATCCGATCCGTCGTGAAAACCATGAAGGTACCGGCCGCACCATCCCAGCGCCAGTCGGTCTGCGTCGGGAAGCCGACCTTGTTCTGCCGGGCGTTGGGGATCTTCGCATTCGGCAGCGTGGTATCACCTTCAACACCCACTACCGTTGTGAAGGCACAGCCCCCGCCCGCGGAATAGTCCGCCGTCGTCGAGCAGGTCGTAGCCGATCCGCTATTGAAGTCCTGCCCGGTAAATCCATCCACGCTGTCGATCGCGTAGATCCTGGTCTTTCTGTCCACCCCCTGGGCTTCGAAGAAGAGCCGAACATTGCCGTTCGTCATCGGAACGCCTTGTCCGGTGGCCACGGTCTCCACCAGCGGCGCGGCGGGAGAGGGGGTGATCAATCCAGTCCGGGTACCGCTTCCGGTGAAACTGAGGTAGCTGGCGGCATCGGTGGCGCTGGTAGCCGCATTCGTCAACGCGGTCGTCAGTGCCTGGCGGCCGGGCCCACCACCCATCGGGCCATAGTAAAGCTGGATCCGATTGGCGGTGATGGCACCGGCCTCCGGTCCGAAGCGGGTGGCGCTGATTCGCACATTGCCGTCACTGACGATCTTCGTCAGGCCGGCAGTCGTGTTTCCTGTACCCTTCAGCTGCCAATACTCGGTCGCGGTGGTACCGGTGACGGCGTTCGCCGCGCCGCTTTGGCGGCAGGGCGCGTCGGCACAGGCCTTCACTGTCACTGCGTAGGCGGTGGCCGCTTTCAAATCCGTCAGGGTCACCGAAGCCGTTTTCGCGCTGGCGGTCACCACCGTGCCCTGCAGCGATTCAGCAGCCGTCACCTCATAGTGATCCACCGCGTAGGCGGGCGCCGTCCAGGCGACGCTCAATTTACTGGAAGAGCCGAATTTCTGCGCGCCGACCGTCTGTTCCCCGACCACCGACACGCTGATGCGCGAGGGGGGCACCAAGGCCGTCGTATCCGACGTCGAACCATCGCGAGTGGACACGACCACCGTGCCGCCGGAGGCACCTTCAGACACTTGAAAATTGATCTGGTACAGACCGGCAAACCCAGGGGCCAATCCGGCGAAGAGAACCGTGGCCGCCTTGCCACCGAACGTTACCGCGGCCGCGCCGGGCGCGACTTGATTCAACGGGCCGTTGGCGGCGTTATCGCCACCCGGAGTGCCGGCGGGAATGGCGGGGCTGACGGCACCAAGGCCGGTCAGAAACAGAATCAAAAACTCACCGGGCTGCGCCGGGGACGCCGCCGTCACCATGCTCCAATCGGCCCCATGCACCAGGATCGGGTCCCCTTTGCCATCCATTGTCTTCGTGAACAGCCGCGGCGCCGAAGGACTTACCGCCAGATTGACCGCCGGGCTGAGGCCAGCCGCCGTCCGCACCCGCACAGAGACCGTACCGCTGACGCTAAATGGCATCTGCCCGTTGACCTGGCCGGCGGAGACGAAGAAGAGCGGGATCGGCTGGCCATTTATCTCGACCGAGGTCCCCGCGATGGAGGTGGGCAAGGGAGTGACGGAGGCACTGCTGGTAGACGCGGCCAGACCGCTGCCGAAGACCGCGATTAAGGACCCGGGCGCAACGGCCGCGGTGTAATCGGCGGCATTGACGTCACCGCCAGAGGCGATTGTCTGCGCGGCAACGGGGAGAGCGGCAATGGCGAGAGCGAGGATCGCGGTTCGATGCACACTTAAGTATAGGACGCGCCGCACCCCCACATTAACAACTTCGACCTAGGATTTTCCCACCTCTACCGGCTGCCCCAACCCATGCTTCTCCATACGGTAGATCAGCGTCTTGCGGCTGATGTCCAGATAGCGCGCCGCCTGACTCTGATTCCAATCGTGCTTTTCCAGCGCGCGACGGATCAACTCCTTCTCCACGCCCTCCAGACTGATCCCGGATTCGGGCATGTCCACCTGCATGGCGTTTGCCTGCGGGACGATGGCGGTGAGCGAGGCGGGCAGATCCTGGAGGCGGATTTCGGGCCCTTCGGCCAGCACGGTGATGCGCTCCATGATGTTCTCCAACTCCCGGATATTGCCCGGCCAGCGGTAACCGGCGAAATAGGGCATCAGTGCAGGCGACAACTGCAGGTCCGGCCGGCCGTTCTTTTCCCGGGCGCGGGAGAAGAAGAAATCGACGAGCGTAGGAATATCCTGCTTGCGTTCGCGCAGAGAGGGCAGGTCGAGCGGAATGACGGCCAAACGGTAGTAAAGATCCTCGCGAAACGCCCCGTCTTCGATCATATTCGCCAGGTTCCGGTGCGTGGCGGCGACGATGCGCACGTCGATCTTCATCGGCACGTTGGAACCGATCTTGTCGATCTCGCGTTCCTGAATCACGCGCAGCAGTTTGACCTGCAACTCCGGCGGCATCTCGCCGATTTCATCGAGGAACAGCGTCCCGCCGTGGGCCATTTCAATACGTCCCTTCTTGTGCGCGATGGCGCCGGTGAACGAACCCTTCACGTGTCCGAACAGTTCACTCTCCAGCAGTTCGCGCGGGATGGCGCCGCAGTTGATGGCGACGAACGGCTTCGCGGCGCGGGGACTGTTGAAGTGAATCGCTTTGGCCAACAACTCTTTGCCGGTGCCGGTTTCGCCGTGGATGAGAACAGTCGCATCGGACTGCGCGGCGCGGGCGGCGACGTCGAGCACGTAGAGCAGCTTGGGCGAGTGGCCCAGGATGTTCTCGAACCCGAATTTGCGGCTGACGCTCATGCGCAGGTTGCCCACCTCCTCGCGCAGCCGCGCCGTTTCGAGAGCGCGGTGGACGGCCAGCAGCAGCTCTTCGTTATCGACGGGCTTGGTGAGGTAGTCGAACGCGCCGGCCTTCATCGCCTCCACCGCGGTTTCGACGGTGCCGAAAGCCGTCAGCACAATCACAGTCGTGGACGGGAACTGGGTCTTGACGTGCTTCAGCACGTCGATCCCGGAGAGGCCGGGGAGCATGAGATCAGTCAGCACAAGATCGAACGGTTCGCGTTCCAGGGCGGCGAGGCCGGCTTCGCCGCTCTCGGCGCAGTGGACCTTGAAGCCGTTGTGATCCATGCGCAGTTGCATGATGCGGCGCAAGCTGGGGTCATCTTCAACGACGAGAATACTGGCGTTCATTCGGGTTTAGACTCCTGTTGCAAAGGGATGGTGATGAGAAAGCGGGCGCCGCGAGGCGTGTTCGGCTCCACCGCGATCTGGCCGCCGTGGCTTTCGATGATGGTCTTCGTAACGGCGAGGCCAAGGCCAGTGCCGTCGTTCTTGGTGGTGAAGAATGGTTCGAAGAGATGGGCGCGGACGTCGGCGGGGATACCGGGGCCGTCGTCGCGAATTTCCATATCTATAAACGTGTCGCGCGCGCGGGCTTCGATGTGGATGGCGCCGGGGCGGTCGGCTGCCTGGATGGCGTTCAGGGTGAGGTTGAGGAGCACCTGGCGGAGTTGTTCGGGGTCGCATTGCACCGGCGGAAGCGACGCGGGCAGGGCGGGTTGCAGGGCGATGGACTTCTTGCTGGCCTGTACCTGCAGGAGTCGCACGATGCCTTCGACGAGCGGTGTGAGTTCGATGGAGAGGAACTCGGGCCGGCGGGGGCGGGCATAGTCGAGCAGTTCAGTCAGCAGGCGGTTTAGCCGTTTGGATTCCTTCTGAAGAATCGCCGTCATTTCGTCGCGGAGGGCGGAATCGGCACGGTCGGACCGGAGCAGTTCGGCGGCGCCTTCGATGGCGGCGAGCGGGGTGCGAATCTCGTGGGCGAGGCCGGCCGAAAGCTGGCCAATGGCCGAGAGGCGTTCGGCCTGTTTCCACCGTTCGACATTGCGCTGGAGCTGGTCATAGGCGGCGGAGAGTTCGGCGGTGGTCTTTTCGAGCAGGCGTGTTTTGCGGTGTTCGCGGTCCGCCAGGAAGCCCAGCAGCGAGCCGATGAGCAGGAGGTCGAGCGATTCGCCGGTTTGTTCCACCGTCAGCGACGTGAGGGACGGCGCATAACAAAGCGTGGCGACGATGGCGGTGAGCAGTCCGCCGCGCCAGCCGAACCAGAACGCCGCGATGACGCCAGGAAGGAAGAACAGGTACTGGAGGAACTTGCGCCAGATGCTGGGCGAGTCACCGGAGAATTGGATCGCCACCGTGATCACCGCCAGGCAGGCGGCGACGGTGAGGGATCTCCTGATGTCTAATCTATCCATGGCTCTTTTCAGTTAGATGCTGCTGGATGCCTTCAGGCAGCATGCCGCAAATGAGGCAGTTGCCGGCGGCAGTGGGCCAGGGCGCGGCAGGCCTTCCGGTAGGACGCGCCGCGGCCTTCCACCGCGATTTCAACCGTCTCGCCACAGGCCCGGAGGGTGATGGTGGCCAGCGCGGCGGCCGGTTGGAGCGCCTGCGAATGATGCAGCAGCGCGATGGGATCGAAGGCGAAAATGCATCTGGAATCAGCGAGTTGCGGACCGACGGAGTCGCGCAGATCGAGCGCCGAATCCCACTCGGCGGCGGTCTCCATGCCTTCGCGCGCCAGTTCGCGGCGAAGGAGCGTCAGGCACTCGCGGAACGACAGGAAGAGGGTGATGGACATGTGCATGGAATTGCACGTGGGCCGCCAAAGCGTTTGGCACGGCGGTTGCAGTAGAGAGGGCACCAGCAACCGCTGGCAATCACTGGAAAAGGACACACCATGAAACTCTTTACCCTCCTCTGCACCTCCGCGCTGCTGACCGCGGCCTTCGCCGCCGACCCGGCCTCGAACAACTCAACCAACGCCTCCGCCCCGCTCCAACAGGTAAGCGAGAAGGCGATGGCCGCGCAGAAAGAAGCGCTGGCGATTGAAGGCATGCTGAAGGCCCGGAAACCCGACCTGGCCGCGGCGACAGCGCGCGCCGAAGCGTTGCATCAGCATGTCGTGGACATGCACACGGCCGCGCAATCGGTTGAAAGTGGCCTGCCGGAAGCCGAGAAGATGAAGGCCTCCGTCGACGTGTTAAAGGTATTGACCGAGAACAAGGCGAAACAGATTTCCAACGTGACCAATGGCGGCGACCGGGAACGGTTCCGCGCGACGGCCAAGAACATTGCCATGCGCGCCGAACAGATTCTGAAGACATCGCGCAAGATTGGCGGCTAACGACGACTTTCCGAGGTTGACCCTGCTGTGACCCTGACTAAAGGCCGGCCGTGCTGACCCGCGGCTGGCCTATTTTTTGTCGGTGATCAGTTCGTGGTAACGGCGGCCGCAGTAGCCGTCGGTCATACCGGCGATGTACTCGCAAATGACATTGTGAGCCGGGCGCGTCGACACCTGCTCTTTGTATGGGTCGGGCAGGCGACTGGGGTCGGCTTCAAAATATTGAAAGAGTTCGCCGATCATCTGCACGGAGCGCTCCCGTTCGGCGTTGAGGGCCTTGGAAAGATAGACTCTCTGGCGCAGGAACCGCTTCAACTCCAGGCAGGTTTTGCGGGCGTCCGGCAGCAGGCAGGCCAGCCGCTGCGGGTGGCGGCGCACATCGTCGACCGTCTTCACGCCGGCGGCACGGCATGCCTGTACGGTGCCTTCGACAAAGCCGGTGACTAGCAGATCGATCATCTGGCGCAGGGCTTCGTGGAACTGAATCCGGGGCGGCGCGCCGGGGTACATGGACTGCGCGGTGTCGTAAAGATCGTCCCAGGCGGGGACGGCTTTTCCGAGTTGTTCAAGGGTGAAGAAACCGGCTTGCTGGGCGTCGTCGAGATCGGCGGTGGAGTAGGCGATTTCATCGGCCAGGTCGATCAACTGCGCCTCGATCGGCGGACGGAGGTCCGGGAGATACTCGTCCAGGTCCGGGTTCTGGCCGGGCACCAGATCGCGAGAGTGCTTCACGATCCCCTCGCGCATTTCAAACGTCAGGTTCAGGCCGGGAAAGCGCGCGTAGCGGTGCTCGAAATCTTCGACGATCCGCAGGGCGTGCAGGTTGTGATCGAAAGTCTCGCCGAAGCGGGCCATCTGGC
This sequence comes from Acidobacteriota bacterium, assembly GCA_947466555.1. Classification (GTDB taxonomy): domain Bacteria; phylum Acidobacteriota; class Terriglobia; order Bryobacterales; family Bryobacteraceae. The sequence continues at coordinate 7,008 of CANIFK010000059.1, forward strand.
GGGACAGCTCCTCCTCGCCGGAATGGGCGAAGGGAGGATGACCGATGTCGTGTACGAGCGAGAGTGCTTCGGTAAAGTCGGGATCGACACCCAGTGCCCCGGCTACGGTACGCGCCATCTGCGAAACTTCGATGGAATGCGTGAGGCGGTTCCGGAAATGATCCGAAAGGCCTTGTGTGAAGACCTGCGTCTTGTTTTCCAGCCGGCGAAAGGCGCGCGTGTGAATCACGCGGTCGCGATCGCGCTGGAAGTCGTTGCGATAGGGGTGGCGTAGCTCCGGGAAGCGGCGACCACGCGTCATCTCCGGCCAGAACCGGAGGTGCGCGATAGGCCCTTCCGTTTCGACCGGTGGATGCACGGGACTACTTCGCGTTCGGGCCGGGCTTGGTGTCGCCGTAGGCAGTGATGGCCCAGCGGCTAACGGATCCACGCGTGCTCAACTGGCGGAGCGGTTCCAGAAGCTTGCGGGCTTCATCGGGCTTGGTGGGCGCGATGAGCTTGGCGAGTTCGATCTGGGCGTTTTCCTTGGAGAAGAGCGCAGTGGGATTATCGGCGAGGTACCGCAGGTGCTGTTCGGCCTGTGCCGCCTTGCCCTGCTTGCTGTACATCTGCGCCAGCGCGTAACGCGACAGCGAAGCGTATTCCTTGGAGCCCTTGTCGACCACCAACTGCCATTCTTTTTCCGCATCGGCAAACTTGCCCTGATCGGCGTAAGTGACGGCGATGTAGTAGTGGCCCATCGCGGCTTCGTCGCTAGACGGGTACTGCGAGATGAGGCCACTAAAGGACTTGATGATGGCGGCGTCCTTCAGCTCCTGCGTGGCATAGCTGCGCAGGTAGGGGCTGGAGCCAGGACCGACAGCGGCCTGCTGGTCCTGCAGCGCCGCCTGGAGCGCCGTCTGGCGTTCGGCGGCCTGTTTTTCAGACCACCACCACCAGCCGCCGGCCAAGGCGACAACCGCCAAGGCGATGCCGCCATACATCGACAACTGCTTCTTGTGCGTCGCCGCGTAGTCGATGGAATGAGTAACTTCCTCGACAAACACGTCATGTTTTAGTAGTTCGCGTTCTTGCTTATCCACAACTGTCCCAAACTAACGAGGATAGCATGACGCGAGGCCCGATACTATTCCAACCCGCCATTTGCGGCGCGGCTTTGCAGGTATTCGGGGGGCGCCATGGGGGTCAGATTGCGGTGGATGGCGAATTTAACAAGCCCGGCAACGTCGTGGATGTCCAATTTGCGCATCATGCTGGCGCGATAGGTATCGATCGTCTTGGGACTGACCGAGAGCCGCGCCGCAATTTCTTTCGCACGCAGGCCTTCCACCAACATCGTAAACACCTGGTGTTCGCGCGCGCTGAGCGATTCAATCGGATCGTCTTCCATCTTGCGGCCACGCTGGGGTCCGAAGATCTTTTCGACTTCCACGGACGGCGAGATGTAGACGCCGCCTTCCCGGACCTGCCGCAGCGAGTCGAACAACTGCTGCGCCGAGCCCGACTTCAACACAAACCCCTGCGCCCCGCAACGGAGCGATTCAATCACCGTCTTCCGGTCGGACCGCGAAGACATGAGGACCATCCGCGTATCGCAGTTGGCCTCCCGGGCCCGGCGCAGAAGTTCCAGCGTGTGGACTTCGGGCAGGTCCAGGTCCAGCAGGGCAACGTCCGGCCGGGTTTCCAGAATCAGGCGGAGCGCGGAGGCGCCATCCGCGCAGTGCGCCACTACCTGAAAATTTCCACGGTAGGCGCAGAGAGCGGAGAGCGCTTCCCGAAGGAGCGGAAGGGGTTCCGCGATAAGGAGACGAATATTGGCAGTGGGTTCCATGAGCCGGCAGCTTCCCTTTGAATGTACTTGCGCACAGCAGAACCAGCCAGGACGCCCTGTTAGTCCGCTGCGCTTTCCGAGTGGGACCCCAAAATCGAGTCCCTTACATTAGGAGTGGCCGCACGGCAGGAAAATTCTCCGGGGAATTCGCATGACCCCGGAAAAATCGCGTCTTGCGATTAGGAAAAGCTGCGAACTGCCTTGGCTTCGTCGTCGTGAATCTCAAAAACGGTGTACAGTTTCGTGATCTGCAACAGATCGTGCACCCGCTTGGTGAGATTCAGCAACTTCAACTGGCCGCCCTGCCCGCTGACCGTCGTGAAGCTGGAAACCAGTTCGCCGATGCCCGAGCTATCGATGTAATTGACTTCGCCGAGGTTGATGAGAATCTTGCGATTACCGGCTCCCAGCAGGTTCCGCACCTGATCGCGGAGCAGGGCCGAACCCTCTCCCAAGGTAATCTTGCCGGCGGCATCGACAACCGTAACGTCCCCTACCTGCCGTGTTGTGATTGTGGCACTCACTAGTCATTCTCCTCAGTCAGAAATTGCGTACTTCACTAGCGTCACTTCCGCGCCGCCCGCCGCCGACTTCTTGACCGTAAATTCGTCGACGAAAGTCTGTATCAGCAGCAAGCCACGGCCGGAACCGCGCATCAGATTGGCCCCTTCGGTGGGGTCGGGAACACGGTTCAGATCGAAGCCGCTCCCTTGATCGGTGATGGTAAGCCGCACCGAGTCAGAACGGGTCTCCAGGACAAAATGGACTTTCTTCGCGGCATCGTACTTGTTTCCGTGTGCAACCGCGTTCACCATGGCCTCTCGAACAGCGAGTCCGAGATCCATACAGGCGTCCTCATCGAGTCCGATCTGCTTGGCGGCATCAACGCAGAGATTCTCGGCGCTATCCACACTGTCGAGGTTAGACTCGAACATTTGATCCAGGGTTCCCGGCATGACTTCGTAAAAGGGTATCAAAACGGCGGCGAGTTCACCACTATCGAAACGCTAACGATGCGCCGTCTGAACGGGGAGCGTCGCCAATAGCGCCATCGTCGACCACGCCCCGCCGGCCGCCGAGATCCACTGGTGATTGATGTACGGATAGCCGCCATCGATCAGCGGCTGCACCGGATGGCTGCGGCTGGCGACGAACCAGCTGCCGTCTTTGCGCTGCGTCTTCAGGAGAAAATCGACACCCCGGCGGTAGGCGGGATGGGTGGGCGGCACGCCGGCGAGGTGCAACGCGTACAACGACTCCCCGGTGGCGTAGGCGTCCGGCGCGGCCATTGCCGCCGTCTGCGCCCAGCCGCCCTCCGGACGCTGCAGCGCGAGCAGAGCGTCCACCGCGCCCTCCTTCGTCGATTTCGACGCACCGGCCCAGGCTAGGCCCATCAGGCGCAGGGCGTGGGCATCAGTGTCGCGCGGCGTCTGCGCGGCCAGCCAACGAGCGGCGCGGCGCACGCGTTCTCTAAACTCGGCCGCCCGGGCGGGAGTCGAGTGCTGTTGCAGCGCGCGCAGGGCGGTGGCGGTGAAGGTGATGTCGGTATACTCCTGCGGCGGCCGGTAATCCATTACGCGGAAGCGGCCGGATGGCTCCTGGCGCGTGGAAACGTAGTGCGCCATGCGGTCGATCGCGGAAATTGGCTCCGTGCGGCCGGGCAGCCCCGCCAATTGGAACGCGAAAAAATCGGGGACGCCGACGCCAAGCAGTGTCGTCACGTGCATGTCCGGATCGAGGCGGATTGCCGCCTGCAATTCCTTCCCCGCCACGTCCTCGTCGACACGCACACCGCGCGCCCGCGCCATGTCGACCGCCATGAGCGGGAGCGTGTGGTTGTGGCAAGTCGTGCAGCCATTCATCTTCCGAACGGGCTCACCAATGCGCTGGAGCAAAGGGAGGCTACGCGTGATCGCCTCGACGGGCGTGTTGTTTTCCAGTGGCGCGGATACGCGAACGGCGGTCTTCGGCTCCGGCGTGCCGGCCTTTCGCAGCATGGCGACCACGGGCGTTTCCCCGAAGCGCGCGGCGAAGGACAGCGCCGTGTCGCCGGTCTCATTTTTGAGGCTCACGTTCGCACCGCGAGCGAGCAGATATTCGACCACCTGCGGCGCGCCCGGTTCATAAGAAAGAGCCGCGCGCATCAACGCCGTGTAGCCGCGCTTGTCGGCGACCGAGACATTCGCCCCTTTTTCCACCAGCATCCGCACCATCTCCAGGTCGCCGAAGGCGGCGGCGTCCTGCAAGGCGGAGCGGCCGGCGCCTGTAGCGCCATTGGCGTCGGCGCCGCCCTCAAGGGCAATGCGCAGGCACTCCCGGCAATGCCCGGAGGCCGCCGAGCGGGCGAGCCGGGGCGTGTCGGAGATCTTGACGCCGTGGGCCAGCAGCAGGCGCATCAGCGCCACATCGGCGTTGCGGGCCGCGCGGGAGAGCGCAGTCTCAGCGGTCGCTTTCGGATCGGGGACAGCGGATTTGGAGAGCAACAGCGCGACAATCTCGGAAGCGCCCGGCCGGTCCGCGGCAACGAGCAGCGGCGTCACGCCATTCTTCAGCGCCGCATTCGGATTGGCCCCGCGCGCCAGCAGCAGCCGCGTCTTTTCCAGGTCGTAGGCGGCCATGTGGAGCGCCGTAACGCCATCGGCGCCGGCCGCGTTGACGTTCGCCCCGCCGTCGATCAGAACGCGCATCACAGCGGGTCCGGCAGTCATCACCGCGTACATCAGCGGAGTGACGCCCTCGGCGTTCGGCGTGTCTTTCCCTACGCCGGCCCACAACTGCGCCTTCACCGCCCGGATATCCCCGCTTCGAATCGCGCTAAATAGATCCGCCGCGGCCAACGGCAGGGAGAGCAGAAGAAGAACAGCAGTCAAAGTGCGCATAAGCAACTGCCGAAGTGTACCAACAAAAAAGCGAGCGGCGCCGGGTAGGCGCCGCTCGCTCGGTTGAGGGTTGAAACCCGGGTCTACCAGTAGGCTTTGATGCCCAGCTGGACCTGACGCGGATTGCTGTTCTGCGTGGAAACGACCGCCGGGAACACCGTGCCGAAGTTCGGATCGTTCGGGTTGGTGTTGAAGCTGTCGCGGCCAAAGTAGTTGTGGTTGAACAGATTGAAGGCTTCCGCGCGGAACTGGATGCGGAGGCGTTCGGTGATCTGCGTGTTCTTGATGATGGACGAGTCCAGCGTGAACGCATGGTGCTTCCGGATCTGACCGGAGCGCAACGGAGCGGCGCGCGGGGCGTAGCTCGGCAGCATCAGCCACGAAGCATCAGCCACGTTGTTCGAGCAGCCGTTGGCCAGCGAGTACGCCTGCATGCTGACCGTACCGTCGTTGAACATACGGGCGACGCAGGGGCTCCAGCCACGAACCTGGTTGGCTTTCCAATTCACGTTGTCGATCTTCGGATTCTTCAACTGAATCACGTTGCCCGGCAGGTCGTTCGGTTCGCCGGAGGCGTTGGTGTAGAAGCTGGTGACTTCCCAGCCGCCGACGATCTTCTGCATCACGCCGTTGGCGCCCGAGGCGAACTTCTTGCCACGGCCGAAGGGCAGCTCATAGATGCCGGTCAGCTTGAAGAAGTGCGGACGGTCGTTGAAGTACAAGCCCTGCTGTTGGACGTTGTTGAACGGATCGGTGAAGCCGAAGTTTTCAACCGTCTTCGAGAGGGTGTAGTTGGTGAGCAACATCAAACCGCCGGAAATGCGCTGGTTATAGTTGACCTGCATGGAGTTGTACCACATCATGCCGCCGTTGCGGCCCTGTTCCAACATGTCGCCGGAGAACTGCGGGAAGGGGCGGTTCATGTTGTAGCGGCTGATGGTGTCGGCCGTGAAGTACGTGGTGCCGCGGAAGGCTTCCACGTTCTTGAACGGGTTGGTGACGAGCGCATCGCAGAAGGCCACCGAACCGCCTTCGAGCGGGTTGCACTGCTTGCGGAATGCAGCCGTCGGAATGTTGTAGGCGCGTTCGTTGTTCAGGTCCGTCGAGCGGCTGCCGACATAGCTCACTTCGAGCGATGCCGAACGGCTCACCTGACGCTGGATGCCGAACGAGAACGAGTGGAACTTCGGCGTTACGAAGTTCGGGTTGAACCAGTTGTTGTTCCGGCCGACGAAGGTGGAGTTGCCCAGGGTGGAGCCAGTGGGCAGACCAATGCCGTTCGGATACGGATTCTGGTAGAGGCTCGGCAACACCGTGCGGCCACCGTCGAGCGAGTTCACGATCGAGGTGTTGTTGGAGAAGCCGGCGGTCTGCAGGAAGTTGTTGTTCGGGTTCAGATAGTACAGCCCGTAGCCGCCGCGGATAACGGTCTTGTCATCCAACTGGAA
>CANIFK010000060.1 GCA_947466555.1 Acidobacteriota bacterium
CTTTGGAATCGCTCCGCCGGGTTTTTCTGCAGCGCCCGGTCAACAAGGGCGTCGAACTCTTTCGGCAGAGAGGGAACCCATCTGGAGACCGGCGGCGGCGTAAATTCAATCTGCGCCCTCATCACCGCGTACTGCTCAACTCCGTCGAAGGGTCTCCGCCCCGTCAGCATCTCATACAGAACTACGCCCACCGCATAAAGATCGGCCCGCCAGTCTGTGGTGGCCAGCCCTCGCACCTGTTCCGGCGCCATGTAGAAAACGGTGCCAACGGCCATCCCTTGGCCTGTCTGACCGGGCTCCCCGTACTGTTTCGCTAATCCGAAGTCGGTAAGCTTTACCGTTCCGTATCGATCCAGAAGGATATTGGCAGGCTTAACATCCCGATGAACCACGCCGTGGTGATGGGCCATGATGAGCGCGTTCAAGACCTGTTCGGCTACACGGATACTCGCTTCGACAGTTAAAGCCCCCCGTTGCAAAACGGAGCTAAGTGATTCACCATCCACGACTTCCATAACCAGAACGATGGTGGATCCTTCGCAGAAAGCTGTCCGGACCTGGGCAATGTTCGGATGATCCAGTTTCGCCTGTAATTGGATCTCGCGAAGAAACCGGTGTGCCTGGTCGAGATCGTGGCCATAGTTCTCGGCCAGCATCTTCATCGCCTCCAACCGGCCGGTGACGGAGTTCACTACCTGATAGACGACGCCACAAGCACCCTCTCCAATGATTCCGGTTACCCGGTATGGACCGACGGCATCTCCCGGTTGGAATCGCATGGGCCCTAGGCACCGCCGTAGAGGAGGACGAGGATTGCAATCGCCAGGAATAGCATCCCGGCAGCCAACGCAACGATGGCGGGTGAGATCGCGGCCGGTCGCACAACCGCGACGGTGGGCGCCGGAGCCGATGGCACGGTGGGTTCGGGGACCGCCGGCTGAGGCACGTAGACAGTGCCGGGGTTCAGAATCGCGTGATAAAACTCGCGGGCCGATTGGTAGCGATCATTCGGGTTCTTCGCGAGTGCTTTTAAGATCACAGCGTCGAGGACGCCGTTAATGACCGGATTGTGCCGGCTGGGCGGGTCTGGCTGCTGCTGTACATGCGCCATCATCACCTCGTACTCGGCCTTCTGGTTGAACGGCGGACGTCCCGTAACCAGCGCGTAAAATACGCAGCCGATCGAATAGACATCGATGCGCGGGTCGAGGGAAGAGACGCCATGGAAGACTTCCGGCGCCGTATATGTGGCGCTACCGACGATGGTTCCAGCGCGAGTCACGCTCGGGTCTGCAGCGGTCTTCGCCGCTGAAAAACCGGTTAACTTGATCAGTTTTTCGGGTGTAATCAGGATATTCGCAGGGGAAATCTCGCGATGAACCACGCCGGCTGCATGGGCGGCGTCGGCGGCGGCGAGTACCTGCAATACGGAACGAACCCCTTCTTCGGTGTCCATCGGACCGAGTTCCAGCCGATCGGCGAGCGTTACCGCTTCAATCGCTTCGACCGAAATTGCCAGTTGTCCACCAAGTTCAATAACGCCGTGACAGGTGAGGATGTTGGGGTGCTGGAGTGTGGCGAGGATGCGGCTTTCCCGCATGAAACGTGCCGACCGCTCCGGATCGTGCTGCACGCTCTCGGGCAGAATCTGCAGTTGCTCGATTCGGCTGCTGGCTACGTTCCGCGCCCGAAAAGCGATGCGTTTGCTGGAACTATCCAGGTAGTCCAACAACTCATAACCGTTGATGGTTTGTCCGATGGTAAGAGGCACAGGCGAGTCTCTCACCATAATCGGCGCTTCGGTCGTTTCGCTTTAGTCTTCCGGGAAAGTCGGTACTAAGGGCATTCCGGTACTGGGGGGCTGCGCGCCCCCCAATATCCCTAGCTCCAGAACGTCAGATACGGCTTCGACTCGGCAAGGCGCTGGATATAGAGCGCCAACTCGCGAGCGTGGTAATCGCCCCACATGCAGGATTCTCCACACGGGACTTTGCGGCCTTCCGGGATGTGGTCCCAGCCGTTGGGCCGATGATAAACGGAGTGCAACAGCAGCCCTTGGTGGCTGGGATCGGTGCTGAGGTAGGGTTCGTCGAAGATCGTATTCGCGACCGTCAACCCTGCCGCGATGTACTTCGACTCTCCGGTCAACTTGCCAAGCCGAAGCAACCCTTGCGCGCCGATGGCCGCAGCTGACGAGTCGACCGGTTCGAAATCGTTAAACGGCTCGGCCGGCCGGTTGCGATAGTCGCCCATGTGCGCCAGACCCGGTGCCCCCGTGTCCCAGTAAGGAACGCCGCATGTGGGGGTCTGTTCAATGTAGAAATCGCAGGTGGCCTTGGCGGCGCGCAGCATGAAGGCTGGGGCTTCAACGCCCGTTGCCGCGAAGAACTCCAGCTGTTCGGCAAAGCCAAGCATTGCCCACGCCAGTCCGCGCGTCCAGGTGGTGAACGGTGAATACCCTTGTTGTGAACTGGGGCATCGTGCGTTTCCATCATTGCGGTTGAAGACAATCTCATGCACGGTGCGCCCTGCCAGCGTGTCGTAGGAATCGCGCCCCGTACCGTAGAAGACGTTGTACTCAGCCGTCGCCCGAGCGTGATCGATCAGGCGGTCCAGCAAGGAGATCTTTTGATCGTTCTCGCCCATGAGGACATGCCCCAGCTTATGGCTAACGGCCAAGGCTCGGAGCGAACGGATGGTGTCTACGAATAGGGAATGGGGCCCGTTGAACGAATAGATGTATCCGCCGCCACCGCGAATGCTGGACCACCGTGCGGCCTGGACCGCGCCGGTGCACTGGAGGGCCAATACATAGAAATTCCGTTCCCATTCGTTGGCTGGAATGCGCCCCTCGTCCATCAGGCGGAGCAGATTTCCATAGGTGGAAACGTTGTTGAAGCCATGGTCATGCACACCGACGTGGGTAATATGTGGTGCCATGAGATCCACCGTGCGCTTGCGGCCCTGTTCGAGAAACCACTGCTCGCCAGTCGCGTCGTACTGGAGGATGGCGGCTCCGAATTGGAAGCCCTGTGTCCACTCCGTCCAACCGCGCGAGGTATAGCGCCCCTTGACCGTGAATACGGGTGCGCCGGCCGCCGGTTCCCACGCCTCTTCGAGCGCACGAATCTTTGATGCCGATGCCGTCCAGAGTTTGCCAATGCGCGGCAACAGGGCCGCTGGGGTGAGTTCGTTTTGAATGTGAATCATTTTTCTGTCAGTGACTTCAGAATCAGTGCGGCCCACTGCGGGCCTTTATAGGAGTCGGGTGTGTCTTCGTACGACTCGTCGATGGAATGCGATCCCTGGGCCGCGCCGCCGCCGCCGATGGTGATGGCAGGAATCCCAAGGCTCATGGGGATGTTGGCGTCGGTGGAGCCGGAACGGGTGGCGAAGATCGTCACGCCCGCGCCTTTGGCCGCGGCCATCGCCTTCTGCACGATGGGCAACGAATCCGGCGGTTCGGCGGCGGGGCGCAGGCCCATCGTCTTAATCTCCAGATCGAGCGCCGCTTTCGAGTTCGGCCAGCGCTGCTTTTCCGCGTCCAGCCCGGCCTGGAAAGCGGCGCGTAGCCGTTCGTCGAGTGTCTTTAGCTCGCTGGCCGATTCACTCCGGATGTCGACCTCCATGCTGACCGAAATCGGAATGGAGTTGACGCTTGTTCCGCCTTCCACTCGGCCAATGTTGAAGGTTGTTTTCGGCGTTGCCGGTACCTGGATATCGGCGATGCGGGCGATAGCGCGGCCCATGGCATGCGCCGGATTGGGCATCCCGAACGCCCCGTAACTGTGCCCGCCGCGGCCTTTGTAGGTCACCAGATACCGATTGCTTCCAACCCCACGCGTTGTCAAGGACGTTCCGGTTCCATCGACGGAAATGAAGGCGTCAACCTGCCCCTTCAACTCCTTGGTAAACAGGTGCCGCATGCCGCGCAGGTCGCCTTGGCCCTCCTCGCCGACGGTGGCGACGAAGAGGATCGTTCCGTTGAAGGTTGATTTGTGTTTCTGAAAGGCTTTGGCGACTGTCAGCACCGAGGCCAACCCGCGGCAATCATCGCCCATTCCGAGGCCCTTCAACTTGGCGCCGTCTTTCTTTACGGTCACATCCATGCCTTCGGGAAAGACGGTATCCAAATGGGCGCTGAAAACGATCAGCGGCTTCGGCGCATTCGAGCCAGGCCACCGGCTTATGATATTCCCTTCGCTGTCGGTTCGGATGTCGACAAGGCCGAGCGAACCCAGCCTTTTGGCGTACTCTTTGCCGCGTTCCAATTCCTTGAACGGCGGGGCCGGTATCTGGCAAATACTGATCTGCTGCTCCAGCGTCCAGGCCTTGTCTGACCGGATCGTTTCCAAAATGAGGTCAAAGTTCTGCGCGGTTGCCGCGAGGGGGAATAGCAATAGAAGCAGGCGGAGCATTACCCTCTATTGTGCCAAGGTTCCGTCATTGAATGCCTCTGAACCGTCGCACGCTGCTCTGGGGCTTGGGCCTTTCGATTCGTCGTCCCGATGGCAATGGAGCGAACAACCGGTCTGAATCGGAGATGGCAAGCGCCCGCAATCCCGTGTTGAAGGCATGCAAGGCGAAGGAGGTTGCGTTTCTCAACATAGTTCCACCCAACAGGTGCAAAAGATGATCAAAGAAGGTGTCATGATTGGTTCCGGTGGACAGGAAGCGGCGGAAAAGGGCCGCCAGTTCACCAAACGGACAACGCCGTGGTAAACCGAACACTTCTTTTCCTCACTGCAATCACACTCTCCGCACAAACGAACTGGCCCACCTGGTCGGGCGGCAACGATGGCAATCGCTATTCGCCCCTGAAGCAGATCACCAAGGCCAATGCCAAGAACCTGAAGGTGGCCTGGGAGTTTCACTCCGGAGACGCCGACGCGCGCGGCCGGACGATGATCCAATGCACGCCTTCTGTGATCGACGGCGTGCTGTACGGCACAACCCCGACCCTGATGGCGGTGGCGCTTGACGCCGCAAGCGGCAAGGAGATCTGGCGCTTCGATCCGGTCGACGTCCGCAGTCGCGGCGTCAACCGCGGCGTGATGTACTGGGCCGATGGCGCCGACAAACGGGTGCTGTTCTCCGCGGGCAACTATCTTTACGCGCTCGACGCCAAGACTGGGAAAGTGATCCCGGGCTTTGGGGCGAATGGCCGTGTTGACATGTCCAAGGAGTTGGATCGCGATCCCGTCGGCGCCTTCAACGGCGCCACCACGCCGGGCATCGTCTACAAGGACCTGATCATCATGGGTTCGAGCGTTGGTGAGGGCCCTCGTGCCGCCGCTCCGGGCCACATTCGCGCCTATGACGCCCGCACCGGCAAGCGCCGCTGGATCTTCCACACCATTCCACACCCCGGTGAAGTTGGTTACGAGACGTGGCCGAAAGATGCGTGGAAAACGATTGGCGGAACGAATAATTGGGGCGGAATGAGCCTCGATGAAAAGCGTGGTGTTGTCTATGTCAGCCTTGGTTCCCCCGCCTTCGATTTCTATGGCGGCGACCGCGTCGGGGATAACCTGTTCGGCAACGCCATTGTTGCGCTGGAGGCTTCGACGGGCAAACGGATCTGGCATTACCAAACCCTTCACCATGACGTTTGGGACTGGGATCTTCCGGCCAATCCGAATCTCGTTAAGTGGAACGGCAAGGACGCCCTTGCGCAGATCACAAAACAAGGCTTCGTCTTCGTGCTTGACCGCGAAACCGGCAAGCCGCTCATTCCCGTCGAAGAGCGTCCAGTCCCGTCGAGCGACATGCCCGGAGAAGTCGTATCGAAAACGCAGCCGTTCCCGGTGAAGCCGCCGCCGTTCTCCTCCCAGAAATTCGAACCCAGTGACGTCACGCCCGAAGCCGAAGCCCAGATCAAACGCCAACTCGCCGACCTCAGAAATGGCGGCATGTTCGCGCCCCCTTCCAGGCAGGGAACTGTTGTCCTCCCCGGCACCCTCGGCGGCGGCCTGTGGGGCGGCGCCGCGGCCGATCCGGCCGGCAACCTGTACGTCAATTCGCAAAATGTCGCCAGTGTCCACCAGTTGATTGACGCCGCGCCCAACTCGCCCTATCCCTACGCCCTCAAAGGCTATACCAAGATTCGTGACGACAAAGGCAAATCCGGCGCCAAACCGCCGTGGGGCTTGCTGACTGCCATTAACCTAAACAAGGGTGAGTTCAGTTGGCAGAAGATTTTCGGCAAGGATCCTAGCACGCCCAAGGAAGTCGGCACGGAAAACATGGGCGGCCCCGCCGTTAGCGCCAGCGGACTGCTCTTCATCGGCGCGACGAAGGACGAACTGTTCCGCGTCTACGATACGGCGACGGGAGCGATTTTGTTTGAACACAAATTGCCCGCTGGTGGCTATGCCACTCCCGCTATCTACAGCGTGAACGGGAAACAGTACATCGCTATCGCCTGTGGCGGCGGCGGGCGAATGACGACAAAATCAGGAGATGCTTACGTTGCGTTTGCTCTGCCTTAGTCTCTTCGTCGTGATGGCCGCAGACCAACCCATTCCCTACAGCCACAAGAAGCACGTTGCCATGGGCCTGGAATGCTCCGGATGTCACACGATGCCCGGCAAAGGCGAAGCGGCCACCTATCCCGCGGAATCAACGTGCATGCAGTGCCACACCAGCGTGAAGAAGGAAAGCCCGGCGATCAAACTGCTTACGAAGCATGCGGAAGAGAAGAAACCGGTACCGTGGGTGAGGATTTATAAACTGCCCGAATACGTGTGGTTTTCGCACAAAATACACACGAAAGATGCGAAATGCACGCAATGTCACGGCGACGTGGCGTCGAAGGACGTCCTGGTGAAGGAAAAGCCGATCGACATGAACTCCTGCATGAACTGCCACGACGAACACAAGGCCTCCAATGAATGCAATCTTTGTCACAATCCTGCTTAGCGCGGCTGCTTTTGCGCAAGCTCCCTTTGAAGGTAGCGGCGACGTGGGCGAAACGCCGAAGTCCGGGGTTGTCGTCCCGGGCACCGGGAGCTTCAAACTCACTGGCGGCGGGGCCAATGTATGGGGCAAGTCCGACGCCTTCTTCTTCACCTGGAAGAAGATAACTGGTGATATCACCATCACGGCTGACGTGGCCTTCGAAGGCACCGGCAAGAACGCTCATCGAAAAGCGATGCTCATGCTCCGCCAGGACCTGATGCCGGATTCCCCGTACGCCGACATCGCCCTCCACGGCGATGGCCTCACGTCGCTGCAGTACCGCGAAAGCAAAGGTGGAGATACGAAGGAACACCGCTCCACCATCACCAAGCCCACTCGCATCCGCATCGAGCGCCGCGGTAACCAGATCCGTGTTTACGCCGGACAGCCCAACCAGCCGCTCACCGCCACTGGCCCACAAATCATGGAGTTCAACGGCCCCATCTACGCCGGCCTTGCCATGTGTTCCCACGACGCGGCGGAGCTCGAAACCGCCGTGTTCTCCAACGTTCGCATCGAACAGGGCGTCGGCCAGCAGCAGTACCGCAGCCACATCACCGTCTACGATTTCAAGACTCGCAAGACGCGGGAAGTCTACGCCGCCGATGGCGTTGTCGAAGCTCCCAACTGGTCTCGCGACGGCAAATTTCTCATCGTGAACACGGGTGGAAGCTTGTTCAAACTGCCATTGCAGGGACCAAAACTCGAAAAAATCGAACTCGGCGATTACCGCTGCAATAACGATCACGACATCACCCGCGACGGACGCCGCATCGCGTTCTCTGCCTCCAGCCCAACCTCGCGCGCCTCCCAGGTCTACGTAGCTGATTCGAACGGCGCCAACGTCAAACTGCTCACGCCCGCCGCACCCAGTTATTTCCACGGCTGGTCGCCGGATGCGCAATGGCTTGCCTTCGTCGGTCAGCGCGACGGGAAGTTCGAACTCTATCGAGTACCCGTAACCGGCGGCCCGGAAGAGCGCCTGACCAGTAAAGGCGCCTATGACGACGGCCCGGAATACACGCCGGATGGCAAGTGGATCTATTTCAACTCCAACCGCTCCGGGACCTGGGACATTTGGCGCATCCCGTCGTCCGGCGGTGGTTTGGATGATGTGAAGGCCGAACGCATTACCAGCGATGAATGGGAGGATTGGTTCCCCCACTTCTCGCCCAATGGCAAACGCATGGTGATGCTCTCCTTTCCCACCGGCACCTCCGGCCACAACGGCAAGATGCCCGGTATGGCGCTTCGCCTCTTCAAAAAAGACGGCAAACACGAAGTGCTAACGACATTCTTCGGAGGGCAGGGAACGATGAACGTGAACTCCTGGTCGCCAGACGGTAAACAGTTCGCCTTCGTCGTCTACGAGCCGCGATAAGATACGAGGAATGGCAAAACGTCTACTGTTTGCGGCACTCCTCACGGCCGCGTCGCTTCCGGCTCAGTACACGTTTCCGCAGGCTCAGGCGTTCCTCAAACAGTACTGCGAAAAGTGCCATCAGGATCAGGCACCCGCCGGCGGTTTCCGTCTCAGCCGTGTCGCCGATCCCGCCAGCCTCACCTCCGACGCCACCAAATGGTTGTCCCTCACGAACCGCGTCAAAAACGGCGAAATGCCGCCCAAAGGTGCGTCCGCTCCGCCGATCGATGCCAAAGAGAAGTTTGGCGAGTTTGTCCAGGAAGCAGTCCACACGGCCGCCTGTTCCACTGGCGTCGCTCCGGGCCGGAGCCTGATTCGCCGGTTGAACCGGAATGAATACGCCGCCACTGTCCGTGATCTGCTCGACATGCATATGGATTTGGCGAAGTCGTTTCCCACCGATGGCGCCGGTGGCGAAGGGTTCGACAACGCCGCCGAAACCCTCTTCCTCTCGCCCCTCCACTCCGAAAAATACCTGGAAGTAGCCAAGTTCGCAGTGGAGTTTGCGGCCAAGGAGTATAAGTCCCGCGCCCGCATTTTCGTTGCCAAGCCCGGTACCGGCGTTACTCCGGATCAAGCCGCCCGGAAGATCTTTGACGTCTTCCTCCCCCGCGCCTTCCGCCGCCCTGTCACCGAAGCCGAAATCACGCCATACATCGAGCTTTTCCGCGCCGCCCAGAAGCAAGGCGAGACTTTCGACAACGCCATCCTATTCGCCCTCCGCGGCGTCCTCGTTTCCCCCAATTTCCTCTTCCGTGTGGAGGCCCCCAATCTCTCCGCCGAGCCAAGGCCGATCGACAACTACGCGTTGGCCAGCCGCCTGTCGTATTTCCTTTGGGGCAGTATGCCGGACGAGCTGCTGACCGACCTGGCCGCCAAGGGGAAACTGCAGGATCCCGAAGTCCTTCGCCAGATCGTCCGCATCATGCTTCGGAACGACCGTTCTGTTGACTTCGCCCAGTCCTTCGTCGAACAGTGGTTGCACACTCGAGAACTCAGTGGCGACAAGGCGCCCGACGCCAAGCTTTTCCCCGATTTCACCAAGGACGAAGACCTTCGCTCTGACATTCGCTATCAGCCCATTCTCTTCTTCCGCGAGGTGTTCCTGCAGAACCTGTCGCTTACGAACTTCCTCGATTCCAAGCACTCTATTGGCACCCGCAAACTCGCCACCCACTTCGGCTTGAAACTCGCTCTTCGGCCTAATCAGACCTCGCAGCCGCACTGGATCGAACTGCCGGAAAACTCCAATCGCGGTGGCCTTCTCGGCATGCCCGCTGTTCTCAGCGTCTCGTCGTATCCCTACCGCACCAGTCCGGTTCTTCGTGGCGCGTGGGTCTTGGAATCTATACTTGGCACGCCACCTCCGCCCCCGCCCGCCAATGTTCCGCCCCTTGAAGAAGCGCCCGCCGGCAAAGCCCCCGGTACCATGAAGGAACGGCTTGCGCAGCACCGGAATAACGCCGTCTGCGCCAGTTGTCACAGCCGTATTGACCCCTTTGGCTTTGCCCTGGAGAACTACGATGTCACCGGCAAATGGCGGACTGAAGACGGCGGCAAACCCATCGACGCCAGCGCCGAACTCCTAGACGGCACTAAATTCGACGGGCCGTCCGAGATGCGTAAGGTGCTGATGGAACGGAAGGACCTTTTCGTCCGCCACCTGACGAACAAAATGCTGGGCTACGCGCTGGGCCGTGGCCTCAACATCAAAGATTCCTGCACCGTCGATGCAATCGTCGCCAAGGTGAAGCAAAATAACTATAGCGCCCAGACTTTGCTCGAAGAAATCGTCTTAAGCGTTCCCTTCCGCCAGCAAGCCGGCACGCCCCCGGCCAAGGAGCCCGCAAAGAAATGAAGCCCGCTCTCTCCCGTCGCAGCATTTTGAAAGGCGCCGGTGTCGGCCTCAGCCTCCCCTGGCTTGAAGCCATGGCCGCCACGCCGTCCGGCAAGCCTCCCGTGCGACTCGCCGCGTTGTACATGCCGAATGGTGTGAATGTCGATTCCTGGATTCCGAACGGGAAGGGCCGTGACTGGGAACTCTCAAAGACCCTCTCTCCCCTGGAATCCCTGAAGAATCAGGTCACTGTCGTCAGCAATCTCTGGAACGCGAACTCCAAAGGCGGCGATGGCCACTACGTCAAAGAAGCGGCCATTCTTACTTGCACCACGATCAAGAAAACCCCCGGCGCCGATATCGGCAACGGCGTTTCCGTCGATCAGATGGCTGCCCAATCGGTCGCCGATCAGACGCCGCTTCCTTCGCTTGAACTTGGTGTGACCCCCGTCGCCATTGGGGTTGATGCCGTCGTCGGCTACACCCGCGTCTACGGCTCCCATATCGCGTGGTCGAACGCCACCACGCCGCTGGCCCGCGAAATCAACCCGCGCTCGGTCTACGAACGGCTCTTCCGTGCCGCCTCCGGCCAGTCGAACAACAGCGCCAAGATGGATACGCTTCTGCTCGATCGCGTGCTTGGCGATGCCAATCGCCTCCGCGGCCAGGTCGGCGCCGCCGACCGTATCCGCATCGACGAGTACATGTCCCTGATGCGTTCGCTCGAACAGCGTGTGCAGCGCGCCTCGGCCGGTACGCAGAGAACCTGGAAAGCTCGCGCTGCTATGGATCCGAAGGCCACGCCTCCAGAGAAACCGGCCGACCATGCCGAACACGTCCGACTGATGATGGACATGATCGCCACGGCATTTCAGACGGACACGACGCGCGTCGCCACCTTCATGTTCGGCAACGCTGTATCGAACGTCAGCTTCCGTTTTCTGGAAGGCGTCAGCGCCGGCCACCACGACGTTTCCCATCACTCCAAGGAAGCCGACAAACTCCGGCAGTATCAGA
Organism: Acidobacteriota bacterium; assembly: GCA_947466555.1. GTDB lineage: Bacteria > Acidobacteriota > Terriglobia > Bryobacterales > Bryobacteraceae. The sequence continues at coordinate 11,238 of CANIFK010000060.1, forward strand.
TCATCAATCAGTGGCACATCGCCCAATATGCTTACTTGCTCCAACGTCTGAGCGAAATGAAGGAAGGCGATTCGACGGTCCTCGACAATTCGATGGTCCTCTTCGCCAGCGCCCTCAGCGATGGCAATAGCCACAACCCGCACAGACTTCCCATCGTTTTGGGCGGGCGTGGCGGCGGGCGCATAGATAGCGGTCAGCATCTGGTCTACACCGAAGACGATCCGCTGGCCAATCTCTACGTCTCCATGCTCGACGCTTTCGGCGCCCCTGTCGAACGCTTTGCCGACAGCACCGGCCCGCTTGCTGGTCTGCTGAAGAGCTAACCATGAAAGCCCTCTTCGCCCTGCTCTTCGCTCTCACCGTCTCCGCGGCCGATCTGACCGGCATCTGGGTCGGCCAGATGCCCACGCGCAATGGCGAATCAGTCGACATCGCGTTTCAGTTGGTTCAATCGGGCACCAAGCTGAGCGGCAAGCTCTATGGCGACTACCGCAGCAGTCCGATCGTCGAAGGCATCGTCGCCGGGGAACTCGTCACCTTCGTGGTCCTCGCCGCCGAGCAGGCGGGCAACCAGATCAACGATTCCAAACTACGCTTCACCGGCAGTCTCAAGAGCGGTGAAATCGAACTCACCCGCGAGCGGGAAAGCATAGTCAATGCCGGCAATAAAGGCAGCGCCCAAACTAAAGCCGGTCCAAGTCCCAAGCAGACCTTCCGCCTGAAAAAATTAGCGTAAGTTCATGTAAGTGGGACTATACTGAGCCCAGAGCGGGTGGGCTTTAGGAGGTCATCGGTATGATCCGCCAACTGCTTGCGCTGGTGCTCGTATTGTCTTTCCTTCCTGGCGCGCCGGCTGCGCCCTAGCAGCAACAGGGTCCCAAGCCATCCATGAAGGAACAGGTGCTTGCCATCCCGGCAGGCGCTGTTGTCGAAGTGCGCACGATGCAAAAAGAGAAGATCAAAGGCCGTCTTGGCGAGGCCAACGATCAGGCGTTCAAGATCCAACGGGTCCGGAACGACAAAGTCGAAGAAGTCAGCGTGGATTTTCAAAAAGCCAAGTCGATCAAGGTGGTCGCGGTCAATGATTCAGGCGCGTCGAAGACAGGCCGGACGGTCGGGTGGGTTGTCCTTGGTGGCCTGGCTACATTGGGGATTATCCTGATTGTTACGCTGGCGGCAATCGCCAACAACTGAGGCCGCGTTGGCCGATCCATAATGGAGTAATGCGCATCGCCATCGTCGGTCTAGGATTCATGGGCAGTACCCATCTGAAGGGGCTGCAGACAGTTACAGGAGCTACGCTCGCCGCCGTCGCTGAAAGCGACCCCATTAAGCGTTCCGGTGACATGAGCAGCATTCAGGGCAACCTCGGTGGCCCCGGGGAGAAGTTCGATTTCTCCAACGTTGCCCAGTACGTAACGGCCGAGGAACTCTTCGCCGATCCCAACGTCGACGCGGTCGATATCTGCTTGCCCACCAACTTGCACAAGCCGCTCACGCTGGCCGCGCTGAAAGCCGGCAAGCACGTCCTCGTCGAAAAGCCGATGGGCCTCACCCGCGCTGAATGCGATGAGATGATCGCGGCCGCCGAAGACGCCGGGCGTATTCTCATGTCCGCGCAGGTGCTTCGTTTCTTCCCCGCTTATACCGCGTTGAAAAAAATGTTGGACTCCGGTGACCTTGGCGCCGTTAAATCGGCCTTTTTCCGCCGCCGCTGCGCCGCTCCGGCGTGGAGCCAGTGGCTGAAGAACACGGCTGTATCCGGCGGCGGCGTTTTCGATCTTCTGATTCACGATGTCGATATCGCCAACCATCTCTTTGGCAAACCGCGCGCCGTTTCCGCCACGGGCTTCGAGAATC
>CANIFK010000061.1 GCA_947466555.1 Acidobacteriota bacterium
GTGAAGTCGATCCAGACATCCTGGCGCTGCCCGAAGGCGAGCAGGAAGGGGGGCTTGCGGGGATGGATTACCTTGGGCAGAAGCTCCGCTTCGACGTGGGTCCAGGCGCCGGCGGATTTACCGAGTTGGATTTCCGGTTCGAAGTACGGTAGCCACGCCACGCGATCGACGCCCAGCGCCAGGGCGGAGTGCAAGGCGGATTCCATCGTTGCCCCTTCGGGGAGACGAACGGCGTTGGCGTCGGGCACCGGCGTCTCCTCGACCGGCGGCATCCACTCCTTCAGCCGTAGTTCGTCCTTCTTGATGCCCATCTGGTTCATGAGGCCGTGTACAGCATCGAGCGCGGAGAAGCATAGCTCGGGCAGCTGTTGTTCGCGAACCTGAAACTGCTTTGCGAGGGCGGGCCAGCAGGCGCGCATGAACTTGTCGCGTTCGTTGATTTCGCAGCGCCAGGTGGCGACGGTGATGAGGTGCCCGAGGCTGGCGGCGAGGGCAATCTCCGCCTCCGGGTTGCCATGTTGCACCAGCAGCGCTTCCGGCGTGGATTGCGCGGCCATCACGGGCGAGCCGTGCAGCGACCAGTGTTGTAAGAGACCGGCGGTCAGTTCGTCGAAGTCGAATTTCGCATGGGTGCGGCAGGAGGCGCGCAGCCCGGTCAGGTGGCCTTGGGAACCGCGCAGAATCTTGACGTAGTCGTCGGGCATCTCCTGGGCGAAGCAGATCTCGCCGATATTGCGGAACAGACCCGCGATAAATGCTTCTTCTCCGTAGCGCGGTTCCAGACGACCCATCAGATTCCGGGCGATGGTAGCAGAGAGGTGACTGAGCAGGACCAGATCCCGCACTGGGCGAGGGATAACGTGCCGCGGCACCGTATCGACCAGTTGAGAGAGCGCATCCGTTCCCATCAGAGCGGTGGCGTGGGTAACGCTCATCACCGTTTTGCCGGCCAGGTTGAACATCGCGGAGTTGGCGATGCGCAAGAGCCGCAGCGTCAGCCCCAAATCCTGCTGGATGATCCGGGCGCAGGACTGCAGCGTTCCATCTGTCAAGAGCTTCGTGGCCAGCGCCACCGCGTTGTCGTTATTCGCGGCGGGGCCGGCCGTCTGTTGGAGGTGGTCCACACAGACAACTAAGGGGCTACGCTCGATCTCCAGCGCCTGCATACTCCTCTCATCGGATCGGGAGAGGAATATTAGAGAACGAAATTTACGTCAACTTGCGTACTTACTTCCACCGGGTGGCCGTTGAGGAGGGTGGGCTTGTAGCGGTACTGGCGGACGGCTTCGGCCGCGGCCGGAATCAACAGAGGGTGGCCATTGACGACTTCAAGCGCCACCACGCCGCCATCGCGCCCGATGCCGATATTGAAACGAACTGTGCCCTGGATGCGGGCCTGCCGCGCAAGTGGCGGGTAGGCCGGGTCCACCTTACTCTGCAGGTTCGCCGCCTGCACCGCACCGCCGACGCGAATCCGCCCGGGCACGTTGGCCGGACCACCCGTTGCTTCCGGCCGCTCCACGAAGAGACGCAACTCCACCACGTCTTCATTTCGGTTCGCCTCCATCCGGGTGGTCAGGGTGGGGTCCAGGCGCTTCACCACGTCACTCAACTCCCGTGTGGGTTCCTGTCCGATAAACGGCTGCAATCGCGTCCGCAGCGTTTCGGCCAGCGGCGCGGGCAACAGCGGACTCACCGTGATAGCGATCAGGCGGGCCTTCGCTCCGTTGGCTGTCACCACCGGCGGCCGCATCTCCACCACCACACGCGCCGTGCGGTCGCCGGGCTTGAACTGCCACTGCAACACGGCGTCTAGCGCCGCTTTCCGCAACTCCGGCGCCCCGGCGATGACGTGCGCGTCGAGCACTTCGCCATTGGCGGCGAGCGTCACCTCCAACGTCACAGGACCTTCCACTCCCGCCCGGCGCGCCGCCACGGGATACACCGGCCGGGGACCTAAGACGAGTTCCGCCCCTTGGACTGAAATACCCTCGTGTTCAATCTGCGGCGCCCCCAGCAGCGGAAACGACGCCGTCAACAAATAGCCAAGCGCCGCCGTAACCGTCACCGCCGCGCTGTACGAAGCAATCCAACGAAAACGAGACATAGGAACCTCCAAGACCAACGATTGAATACGGGCCGCCAGTTGGCGCCGCCGCAGGAACGGCGGAGCCGGCGTCAGGTACGGCTGCAGACGCGCGCCGGCCACCGCCAGCAGCGCATCGACATACACTTCTTGCGAATCCGCCGCGCGGCTCGCTTCCCAATCCACCACCTGCTCCCGCGCCAGCCGGATGCGGGCCACCAGCAGCCACACCGCCGGATGGAACCACAGCACGCACAGGACGAGTTCTTCCAACAACGCGAATATCCAATCTCCCCGCCGCACGTGCGCCCGCTCGTGCGCCAAAATCGCCTCGCGCATCTCAGCCGGCATCTCCCAAACGGCAGGCGGCAACAGGATCACCGGCCGCCAGAAGCCGAAAGTCACTGGCCCCGCCACATACCCCGACACCCCCACGCTTTCGGAAACCATCTCGGCGTTCCACCGCAACTCCCGCAGACGCATGATCCCGATCAAAAGCCACACCAGCCGCAGCGTCATGCCCACGCCCAACAGCAGAGGCACGGCCACTGGCCAGTTCACCCGCGCCGGCTCATTCACGCGCATCCACTGGCCAACCGGCGCCGCCACCGGCGCGGGCGCCGGCACGGGGACCACCATCACCGGCCGCTGCCAACTCTGCAGTACCGGCAGCAGCAGCACTGCCGCCAACAACGCCTGCAGAAACACCACCGGTCTTGCCAGCCGCAGAATCCACGCCACCACCAGGCCGCCCAGAATGAGCCCCGCCGCCTGCACGCAAAATGCCCACAGATTGTCCAGCATCATCGCTTCTTCCCCTTCTTTAAAATGGCGGCGATCTCCTCCATCTCCTTCGCCGACACTTCCCGGTTCTCCGCCAGATGCAACAACAACGGCTTGGCCGCTCCGTCAAAGACACGCTGCAGGAACTCGCTCACCATCCCGCCCACAACGTGCTCCTTCGCCTCCGTCGCCTCGTAGACATAGGCCTTCGCCGCCTCGGACTTCGACAGGTACCCCTTGTCCTCCAAAATTCGCATCATTGTCATTACCGTCGTGTAGGCCACCTTCCGGCGCTCCAGCAACGTCTCGTACACATCGCGCACGGTAACGCGCTCCCGGTCCCAGATGACCTTCATGATCTCCAGTTCCTGCTCGGTCAAGACGGTTGCGCGCGGCCTCATACTAATTAATTAGTACGAAACCCATAGCAGGTCAAGTAAATTCGCGGACCGCTATCATAAAAGAAGTGCCCGCCGACGCCCCTCCCCTCCTGCTCTTCGATATCGACGGCACGCTCATGCGCAAATCCGGCCCGCATCACCGGCAGGTGCTGGTGGACGCCGTCCGGATGGTCGCCGGGCTCGATGCCACCACCGATCACATCCCCGTGCAGGGCATGCTGGACCGCGACATTCTGCGCTGGATGATGCGCGACGCCGGGGCGAGCGCCACGCGGATCACGCGCGCCATGCCGGCCATCGTGGAACAGGCCCAACAGCTCTACGTGGAGCGCTGTCCGGACCTGACGGCGAAGGTGTGCCCGGGCGTGCGGACGCTATTGAACCGGGTCACGCGGCGCCGCATCAAGGCCGGCTTGGTGACCGGCAACCTCTCCACCATCGGCTGGACCAAGGTGGACCGCGCCGGCCTGAAGCACCACTTCGCCTTCGGCTCCTTTGCTGAAGAAGGCAAGGACCGCGCGACGCTTGCCCGCCGCGCCATCGCCCACGCACGGCGCGAAAAGTGGATCACGCGGCACTCGCCGATTGCGCTCTTCGGCGACCACGAGAATGATATCCTGGCAGCGAAGGCGAACGGCATTCGCTCGGTCGCCGTGGCCACCGGCATTTCCCTGCCCGCCCAGCTCGCCGCACTGCAGCCAGACTTTCTGCTGACCGACCTGCGAAACTGCCCTCTCGAAGAAATCCTGTCCTAAATGCCCCAAGAAGCTCAATCCCTGGCCGTCAAGCGCGCCCAGGTGGAATTCCACAACTTCGCCTCGCTCGGCGAGCCGGAGCGCGCCCTGCGCGTTTATGCCGAAGAGAACGTCCGCCGCGGCGCGGTCATTCGCAACCACCTTGGCTTTCTGGGCAACATGACGCCGTATCTGGAGATCGGCGCCAACGCCGGGCACTCCAGCTATATGCTGTCGAACGAGTTCGGCGCCGATGGTTTCGCCAGCGACATCTCGGCCGATTCGCTCCGCCACGGCGTAGCGTTGATGGACAAGTGGGGCCTGCAGAAAGCGCCGGTGCGGATTACCGCCGATGCTCTGCACCTGCCGTTTGCCGACAATTCACTGCGCTGCGTGATGGCTTTCCAGATGCTCAGCCAGTTCATGAACATCGAGGCGATCTTCCTGGAAGTGAAGCGCGTGCTGGCGCCCGGCGGCGTCTTCCTGTTCGCCGAAGAACCGCTGCGCCGGAAGCTTTCCTTGCGCCTGTACCGCTGCCCCTATTGGGAAACCATGAAGCCGTGGGAGCGAAAGATGTACGAGTGGGGCTTGCTGGGATATCTGGTGCAGGATGTGATCGGCGCCGCGCAGGAGGAAGGGTTCGGCATTCGCCAGAACCACTCGATGGAGCTGCGGCACTGGCACCAGTTGATCACGCGACACTTCCCCGAACACGAGTTCGAACTCTTCGTGCCCGAGCGCGGCTGGGGCGAACGCGTCGTGAAGAACATCGCGCGCAAGATCGATAAGCACGGCTCCGACTGGGTGCCCGCGCGCTTGTTGGGCGGGACCTTGGCCGCCGCCTGCAAGAAAGCCGGCCCAGCGATCGACATCGACCCGACAGCCCCCTTCGAAACCCGCCTGCAATGCCCGGACTGCGGCGGAAAGCTGGCGCTCGACCCCGAGGAGACCCTGCGGTGCCAAAGCTGCTCCTACGCCGCTCCTATCGAAGGCAACGTGTACAACCTGCTGCGCAGCGCCGACAAGAAAGAGCTCTACCCCGGCGACCGCGAGGACGTGATCGACTTCTCGCTGCCCGCGCACTCGAAGCTCCTGGGCGAGGGCTGGTACGACCTGGAAGGCGTCTACGGCAACAAGTACCGGTGGATCGGCGAGCGCGCCAGCGTGAAGCTGACCAACGTGCGCCAGGCGCCACAACGGCTGCGCATCCGCGGCCACGCCCACGCCAACTGGTTCACCGGCGCCACGCCGCCGCAGATCGCCATCACCGTCAACGGCACGCCGCTAAAGACGTTCACGCTGGAGCGCACCGGCCTCTTCATTCTGGAAGCCGACATGCCGGACGCGCCGACCTACACGATCGACATCGCGGCCAGCCCCACCTGGCAGGCCCCACCGGACGACCGCACGTTCACCGTCAACCTATCCATGATCCGGCTCGACCCGCGAGATTAATTTTTCCCGTTTGACCGATTTGAGCGGAAGTTCACGCTGGGGCTCTTCGGATACCTCCCATGCGAATCTCATTCATTCCGTTCTCCCTCGTTCTTCTGGCATCGCACATGCTTGGCGCCGCCACCATTGCCACCAACTACACCGGCGTCACCAGCGGCGGCTTCGGCCTCTCCAGCGCCGGCGCCCGCGCCGTTCAATTCACCGCCGGATTCACCGGCACGGTCACCAGCATTGACCTGTGGCTAAGCGCGCAAGGCCCGAGCAACACCGCCTACCTCGATGCGTATCTGATGGCCGACAACGCAGGACTGCCCGGCGCGATTCTGGAACACATCGGCAACGTACAAGGTAATCCGTCCGCCAACTTCATGCTGGCCAACGCGCTGGCCGCCGGAACGACGCAGGTCACTGCCGGCGTCAAATACTGGATCGGCGGCGCCACCGGAACGGGTAGTAACGTCGCCGTCGTCTGGGGCAACGGCGGCACGCTGCTGCCAGAGGCAGGGACCACCACCGGCGCCGTCAATGGCGCCTGGAGCCTGTTGGGCGGCAACAGCACCGCGGTCCAATTCCAGATCAATGGCAATCCGCCCGCAACGGGTGTTCCGGAGCCTTCCACCTTCGCGCTCACCGGCACGGCCGCTCTAGCGTTGCTTGTGCGGCGAGTGCGGAACTAGTGAACAGGGCCCGCCGCAACAGCGACGGGCCCACAATCGATTACTTCGCGTGCTTCCCGTAGGCGTCCCGGACCTTCTCCGCCTGGGCCAAAAACGCCTGGTTGAGAGCTTCCTGATACTTGGCGGCATCGTCCGGCGAAACACCCTTCGCCGGCAGGAACGAGTTCTTCGGCATAGCCTTCGCCGCCGCGCCGCTCTTGCCCTTCACTTCCGCCGACAACACCGGCACCTCTTCGCCCTTCAACAGCAAGCGAAACGCCACCGCGGCCGTCTTCTCGCCACGCCCGCCCAGTTCCGAAATATCGGTATACACCGTTGCCGCGCAATCCCCACCGGCTTCGGATTCGAGCTTCGCGTCCAAACCCACACTGCGCAACTGATTCACCAGCGCGGCTTCGCTACCGGCCAATTCCACTTTCTTTTCCGCGTAGACGGCCACCGGGCGGACGCAAATCGTACCGGCCGCGGCCTTCTGCTGCTTCAGCCCAATAATGCCCTGCGCCTCCTCCACTTTCGGAGCGGGCTGGGACTTCGTCACATACCAAACCGTCCCCACTGCGGCGACGATCACGGCGGCTACTGCACCTAACTGTATTTTGGTCATATAGGAAAACCTCTTCTGCGGATTCTACCGCTTGGGGGTCCTACAATCCAACCAAATCTTGTTAATATCCGCGCTAGACCAAGATAGTGAAGGCGTTCTCGGTCCGCGTGACGGGCCGGTAGAGCGTGTCGCGCTCCAACGGTTCGCGCCCGGCTTCGGTGATCAACCGCAGCAGATCGCCGCGGCGCAGGTTCTGCCCCGTCGTCGCCCCGGCGTCGTGGTAGATCTTCTCTTCCACAATCGTGCCGTCCAGATCGTCAGCCCCGAACTGCTGGGCGATTTGCGCCATCGCCTCCGACATCATCACCCAGTAGGCCTTGATGTGCGGGATGTTGTCGAGCATCAGCCTTGCCACGGCGATGTTGCGCAGATCGTCGTACCCGGTGGTTTTGGGGATATGCGAGAGCGACGTATTCGCCGGGTGGAACGCCAGCGGAATGAACGTCTGGAAGCCGCCGGTGTCGTCCTGCAACTCGCGCAGACGCACCAGATGATCCACCCGGTCCTCCGGGCCTTCGATGTGCCCGTAGAGCATGGTGCAGTTTGTCCGGATGCCCAACTCATGCGAGATGCGCGCCACTTCCAGCCACTCGCCGCCGTCGATCTTGTGATCGCAGATGATGCGACGGACACGCTCACTGAACACCTCGGCGCCGCCGCCGGGCTGCGAATCCATGCCCGCGTCGCGCAGGCGCACCAGCACCTCGCGCAGCGGCAGTTTGGCGCGCTTGGCGAGGTAAGAAATCTCCACCATCGTGAACGCCTTCAGATGCACCTGCGGATAGCGTTCCTTCAACCCGCGCAGCATTTCGCAGTACCAATCGAGCGTCAACGTCGGGTGCAAACCGCCGACGATGTGAAACTCGCTCACCGCTTCCGAATAGCCCTTGCCGGCCACTTCCCACACCTGCTCCAGCGTCATCGTGTAGCCGGCCGTATTGCGCACCTGCTTGCCGAAGGCGCACAGGCGGCACGAGGCCGTGCAGACGTCGGTCGGGTTGATGTGCCGGTTGACGTTGAAATAGGTGGTGTTGCCGTTGATCCGCTCCCGCACCACATTGGCCAGCCAGCCCACGCCCAGGATGTCGGTGGTACGGTACAACGTCACGCCGTCATCGAAGGAAAGCCGCTCTCCGGCCAGGACTTTATCGCGAATCGGCAACAGCCGGGGATCTTCAAAGTGGGGGGTCATAAGTTCGGAATTACACTCCACGGCGGGCATACCAGACATCGGCGGCCCAAAACACGAAGAATAGCACGCTCACGTAGCCGTTTACCGTGAAAAACGCGGCGTTTACGCGGCTCAAATCGTCGGCCTTCACCAGGCTGTGCTCATACACCAGCAGCAGCGCCACAATGCCGATTCCCACCGCGCCCAGCAGGCCAAGCGAAAAACTCTGCAACAACATCACCAGGCACACCAGCATCGCCAGATGTAGGCCGCGCGATAGCGCCAACGCCCCGGCAATGCCCAACCGCTTCGGCACGCTGTGCAGGCCCACGCCGCGGTCGAACTCAAAATCCTGGCACGAATAGATCATGTCGAACCCGGCCGTCCAGAACGTCACCGCCGCCGTCAGCCACAGGATGCGCAAGTCGAGCGAGCCCTCCACCGCAATCCACGCCGCCGCCGGCGCAATGCCCAGCGCAAATCCCAGCACCAGGTGAGACCACGATGTGAACCGCTTCGTATAGCTGTAGCCCATCACAATCGCCAGCGCCAACGGCGAAAGCTGCAGGCACAACGGGCCCAACATGCCAGCCGCCGCCACCAGCACCGCGGCCATAAAAATCAAGAACCCCCACGCAAACCCAGCCGAAAGCAGTCCGGCTGGCAAGTGGCGCGACTTCGTCCGCGGGTTCAACCCGTCGATGTCAGCGTCCAGAATCCGGTTGAACGCCATGCCAGCCGACCGCGCGCCCACCATGGCGACGACGATCCAAACCAGCTTCCACGCCGCTCCTTCCGCGGGGAAGCCGGCGTTCCGCCACGCCAGCATCGCTCCCGTCAAAGCGAACGGAAGAGCAAATATCGAGTGCTCGAACTTGATCATGTCGAGCGTCAAACGCAGGCGCTGGAAAAACATCTTGCGCTACCATTTTAACGGATGCCGTATAAAACGTTTTGGGTGCTGCTTGTTCTTTCTTTTCTGTCGGCCTGTACCGACTCGACGAAGACCGCCACCCTCGAAGATCTCCACACCCGCGAAGTCCGCATGCCTGGCGGCGAGAAGTACCGCGCCGAAGTCGTCACCAGCAAGTTCGACATGTCGCGCGGCATGATGTTCCGCGACTCGCTCGCCTCCGATCGCGGCATGCTCTTCATCCACGGCGAACCGGGCCTGTATGCCTACTGGACCTACCAGGTGCGCATCCCGCTCGACCTCATCTGGATGGACCAGAACCGGCTCATCACCGAAATCGTCTCCAACGCCCAGCCCTGCAAGAACGAAAGCGCCTCCACCTGCCCCAAGTTCGGCGGCAACAAGCGCTCGTTGTTCGTGCTGGAACTCAACGCCGGCATGGCCGCCAAACACGGTCTAAAACCCGGCGACCGGATCGACTTCTAAGGCATCGAACACATCATGGACGCAAACAAGATTCGCGAACTATTGGAACAGGTGCGCACGGGCGGCGTCGATGTCGACAACGCCATGGACCGCCTGAAGCATATGCCCTTTGAAGACCTCGGCTTTGCCAAGGTCGATCACCACCGCGCGCTCCGCCAGGGCATGCCGGAGGTCATCTTCGGCCTCGGCAAGGCACCGGAGCATGTGCGGGACATCGCAGTGAAACTGGCGGAACAGACGCAAAACCTGCTGATCACCCGCACCAGCAAAGAGGCCGCGGCGCTGGTTCTCGAAGCGATTCCAGAGATCGAATACCACCCCCACTCCGGCGCCATGCGCCTATGGCGCGACCGGGCCAATCGTGGTCGCGGCAAGATCGCCGTCGTCTGCGCCGGCACGAGCGACATTCCGGTGGCCGAGGAAGCCCGCATCACCGCCGAGGTGATGGGCAATGAAGTGGAATCGATCCACGATATCGGCGTGGCCGGCATCCACCGGCTGATGAACAATCGCGAACGGCTGACGCAGGCCAAGGTCATCGTCGTCTGCGCCGGCATGGAAGGCGCGCTGCCGTCGGCGGTGGGCGGCCTTGTCAGCGTCCCCGTCATCGCCGTGCCCACCAGCATCGGCTACGGCGCCAGCTTCAACGGCCTGGCCGCGCTGCTGGGCATGTTGAACAGCTGCGCCTCCAACGTCACCGTCGTCAATATCGACAACGGCTTCGGCGGCGGCTACGTGGCCAGCCTCATCAACCGCGCCTAAGAAAATCGACTGCACAAAAAAGAACCGCCGCCCCCGAAGGAGCGGCGGTTCTTTTTGTTTCAGGCTGCTTAGTTGTCCTTACGGCTACGGACGGATTCCGTGCCCGAGAGGTCAACCGGGATGATCGTGCCGCTGCCATCCAGAACGATGCTCAGCGAGAGTTCCGCACTGTGGTCGCCGAGCTGGATGCCCAACGCGTCAGTAGTGAACTTCGCCTTCAGCTGGCCGGCTTCGATGACGAAGTCGACTTCGCGGCCACCGGTGGTGAACGCAATCGCTTCGGAATCGGTGCCGGTCTTGCTGCGAGCCGTCAGATACGCACGGCCGGTCACGTTGTAAGGCAGCGTTTCCGACAGTTCGAAGCCAACCGGCACAACACCTTCCAACGACTCTTCGCCGTAGACGATGTTGCCGCGGGACTGAACTACGCCGCTGGAGACCGTGTGCGGGCCAACAGTCAGCGTGCAGCTCTTCTGCGAGGTCAGGCCATCAGCGCCGGCCACCTGCAGCGTGAAGCTGTAGACACCAGCGTGATACGGAGCACCGGCAATCGAGCCGCCCGAGGAGAGCGTCAACGGCCGCGGCAGGAGGCCGGAAGCGAGCGAGAACGTGTACGGAGCCGTACCGCCCGTCGCCGCCAGGGTCTGCGTGTAGTGGATCCGCTCGGTGCCATTCGGCAGCGGGCAGGCCGTCGAAATCGTCGGAGCCGAAGCCGGAGGCGGAGCCGGGACAACCGTCAGCGAGCAGGCCGTGGAACCGGTCTGCGCCGTCGGCGTCGAGGAGTCCGTCACCAACACAGTGAAGCTGGCCGCGCCAGCCGCGGTCGGCGTACCGGTCAATGCACCGGCCGTCGAAAGCGCCAGGCCCGCGGGCAGTGCGCCGGCGCTGATCGTGTAGGTCAGCGGCGCCACGCCGTTGGTGCTGGAGAAGCTGGCCGAATAGGCCGTGCCAACCGTCGCGTTCGACAGCGGGCAGGCGTTGTTGATCGTCGGAGCCGGGATCGGAGCCGGGGTCGAGGGAGCGATCACGATGCTGCAGCTCAGCGTCGTGCTGCCGATGTTATTCGTCGCCGTCAGCGTGAAGGGGTGCGTACCGGCCGTCGACGGGGTGCCAACGATGCCGCCGGCGCTCTGTAGCGTCAGGCCCGCGGGCAGCGAACCGGACACCAGACGCCACACCACCGCCGAAGCGCTGGTCGCAGTCAGGGACAGGTGATAGGGAGCACCCACCGTGCCGCTGGTGAAGGGGCACGACATCGTGACCACCGGAGCCGTCGGAGCCACCGGAGCCGCGTTGACGTTCATGGAGCAGGCCTTGGTCGCCGTCTGCACCGGCGTGCCGGTGTCGGTGACTTGGATCGTGAAGCTTGCCGCCCCAGCCGCCATCGCGGTACCCGAAATCAGGCCGCCGGAGCTGAGCGTCAAACCAGCCGGCAAAGCGCCCGTGCTGATCGAATAGGACAGCGTGCCAACGCCGCCGGCCGTCGTCAGGTTCTGCGAGAACGCAGTCCCAACGGTCGGGGTGTTCAGCGGGCAAGCCGTGGTGATCGTCGGCACCGGCTGCGGGCCGTAGACCGTCAGCTGGCAGTCCTGATGAAGGACCGTCGCCGCGGCATCAACCGCCGAAACGGTGTAATTGAACGTGCCCTTGATGCCGGGCGTTCCGGTGATGTTTCCGGCCGAATCCATGCGCAGACCGAAACCCAGGTTGCCTTTGGAGATCGTGTAGAGCACCGGAGACACCAGCGACGAGGTGATCGCGCCGGTCACCGGCACGTCCGTGAACACCGGACCAACGAAGCAGCTGATCGTGTGCACGTTAATGTTACCCGGACCCGGATCAGTCAAACCGCCGGAACCCGTCAGGCCGCCGATGATGATCTTGTTGTTGCCGCCGTCAGCAGCCAGCACCTGCAGACCACCGATGTTGCCCTGGAAGTTCGTGTGGCAAGGACCCGACTGAATGTCGGTGTTGGTCAACGACGGAAAAACCGACTGGCCAGCCGCCGTCAGCTTCAACGTTGTGGAATCGCAATCGAAGCCGATCGTCGAACCCGGCAGCACCGCCGCCAACCAGGTGTAGCCACCGGTATGAGCGAACAATCCGCCACCCGAACCCACATAGGCGTTCAGCTTCGAGGCGTTCGCAGCCAGCGCCGCTTCTTCAGCGGAGTCGGTCCCGCCCGTTCCGCCGTCGCCGGGGATCCAGAGCATCTTCGGGTTCACCGTACCCGCCTGCAGGTCGGTGAAAAACGTATTGACGGCCGATGCGCCGTTCACAAATTGCACAGTCAGGCCCAGGTTCGTGGCCGCCGACAAAATTGCGGAGCCATCGCCACCGCTGGTCAAACTGGTCGTCGGCGATACCGTCAAAGCCACGATATCCACGGTGAACGGACCACTCCGCTTCACCTGCGGAATCATGCTCTTCACGCCATTTTCGATGTACTTCCATCCCGTTTGGTTCACGCCAGCAGATGAGCGTGACCCGTGATCATTCAAGTCGTCGCCGCCAAGCAGCACGACACCACCTTGACCCCACGCCGCCGCGCTAAGCATTACGCCAAGCGCGCCGAGTAGGAATCGGTCTCTTATTGTTTTCAAGTGTTCTTCTCCCTGATTGCCATAGTGATCCCCCGGGCCGAATCGTTTCGTAGGCCTCTTTACTCCGGCTGAGGATACACAAAGACCTCTAGAGAATACACGAGTAAATTAACGTCTTGCAAGGGTCAATAGTAGAGTTCACCAGTCCGCAACTTCTCCGCCGCCGCTTCCAACGTCTCCGGTTTCTTGCAAAAACAGAACCGAACATAGTTTTTTCCCAGTTCGGGACGAGAAAAGAAACTAGACCCCGGCACCGCCGCCAAGCCCACTTTATCGATCATGTGCCGCACAAATTTCACATCGTCGGGGAATCCGAAGCCAGAGATATCGGTCATTACATA
>CANIFK010000062.1 GCA_947466555.1 Acidobacteriota bacterium
ACTCGGCTTTCCGCTCACCCCGCGAATTGGGTACCATTTTGGCAGGGAACAAACAGTGCCAGGAGTGCGTGGTGAAGCAGTTGTTCCGCTACTACCAAGGCCGTATGGAGAAGGCGGGCGATGCCGCTGTGATCCGCCGGTCGTTTGAAGATTTCCAGAAGTCCGGTTACCACTTTCAAGAGTTGATGGTTTCTCTGCTGAAGTGGTCTATATTCCCGCCCGAGTCCTGACACGGAGTTTGAAACGATGCCTTCCGTCCACACGAAAGACCGATCCCTGCCGCGCCGGATGTTCCTGCGGAACCTGAGCGGTGTCACCATTGGCCTGCCTCCGCTGGCGGCGATGTTTAACTCCACGGGTACCGCGTTCGCGGCTACGCCGAAGGCGGAAATTCCCACGCGTTTCGTGCTGTGGTTCAACGGCAACGGCGTGGTGGAGAAGTATTGGATTCCCGCGGAGACCGGCGCTGAATTTACGATGACGCCTTGTCTGGCGCCGTTGGCTCCGTTCCGCAACGATATTCACGTTGTGACCGGTCTCGATAATCCGGCCGCGCGCTTGCCCGGCCCGGGCAACGATCACCACCGCTCCATGGCCGCGCTCATGAGCGGTACCCAGTTCACCGGCCGCGGTTCCGGCGGTGCGTCCATTGATCAGGCCATCGCGGGGCGCGTCGGCGGGGAGAATCGCTTCCGGTCTCTCCAGATCGGCGTGTCGCAGGAGTCCTTCGGCGAGAGCATTCAGCGCAACATGAGCTGGGCCGGCTACGACCGTTCCCTGCCGCCGGAGATGTTGCCGAATAAGTTGTTCGACCGCCTGTTCGGCGCCCGCGACGCCGGCTGGATCTCTCGGAAGAAGAGCGTGCTGGACGCCGTGCAGGAAGACGCCGCTGGTCTGGCCAAAGCCCTTGGCCAAGAAGACCGCACGCGATTGGACGAACATCTCTCCTCCATCCGCGACGTCGAACGCGCCATCGCCAGCCTGCCGCCGAACTACCGCCGCGTTGACCCGCCGGAGTCCGAAGGCGACATGAAAGATTGGCCCCGCATTGCGAAGCTGCAGAGCGACCTGCTGGCCCACGCCTTCGCCAGCGGGCAGACACGCGTGGCCTCCTACATGTTGACCAAGTGCCAGGGCCTGGCCCGTTTCCCCTGGCTCGGCTACACCGCCGCGCGCCACCACGACTACACCCATCGCGACGGCAAAGCCCCCGGCTACGACGGCCCCGATGGCCAGCGCGTTATGCGCGATATCTGCCGCTGGCACGTCGAAGAGTTCGCCTACCTGATCGGCAAATTGATGTCGATCAAAGAGGGCGATGCCACCGTGCTCGACCGCACCTCCCTCGTCTTCGTCCACGAACATGCCGAAGCCAACGACCACAAGAACAACGGCTACTCGGTCATCGTCGCCGGCCACGCCGGCGGGCTCCGGACCAACATGCACACCCGCTCCACCGGTACCGTCAGCGACCTCTACTTAGCGGTTGCTAACAAAGCCATGGGCGCGGGCCTGAAGACCTTCCCCTCGGCCACGAAAGAAATCCAAGGGATCTTCGCCTGAGATGCTCACTCGCCGGAATTTCCTGCGAGCGCTGAGCGTCTCGGCCCTGGCCCAATCGGCCAAACGTCCCAACGTCTTGCTCATTCTCGCCGACGACCTGGGCTTTGAAACCCTCGGCTGCTACGGCGGCAAAAGCTATCAGACCCCGGCGCTCGATCAACTCGCCAGCGAAGGCGTGCGCTTCAACTACGCCTTCTCCCAGCCCCTCTGCACGCCCACGCGCATGCAGTTGATGACCGGCAAATCCAACTTCCGCAACTGGCGAGCCTTCGGCATCATGGATCCGAAAGAACGCACCTTCGGTCATCTCTTCAAAGAGAACGGCTACCGCACCGCCATCGCCGGCAAGTGGCAGTTCTGGAGTTACAACCCGCCTGATTTTGAGCCCGAATGGCGCGGCAAAGGCAAGCGCATCGAAGATGCCGGATTTGAAGAATATAGCGTCTGGCACGCCGCCCACACCGAAGACAAAGGCTCCCGCTACGGCGACCCCACGTACTACGAAAACGGCCAGCTGTTCAAGAATCAGAAGGACAAATACGGCGACGACATCTCCGCCGATTTCCTTTTGAAGTTCATCGAAAAGCACAAAGCCGAACCGTGGTTCGTCTACTTCCCTCTGGCCCTGACTCACGCCCCCTTCACACCGACGCCGAAGAGCGCCGACTGGA
This sequence comes from Acidobacteriota bacterium, assembly GCA_947466555.1. Lineage (GTDB taxonomy): Bacteria > Acidobacteriota > Terriglobia > Bryobacterales > Bryobacteraceae. The sequence continues at coordinate 2,235 of CANIFK010000062.1, forward strand.
ATACCAATAAGCGCCTGAAGAACGACACGAAGTATTTCAAGGATCAAGTGGAGTACATGGACGGCATCATCGGCCGCATGATGCGCCGCCTGGATGAGTTGCAACTCACCGAAAATACGCTGGTCCTCTTCTTCGGCGACAACGGCACGTTGAACACGATCAAATCCAACCTCAACGGGCGCCAATTCCAAGGCGGCAAAGGCGACACCACCGAAGCCGGCATGCGCGTGCCGCTGATTGCCCGCTGGAAAGGCCACGTAAAACCCGGCCGCGTGAGCGACGACCTCATCGATTCCTGCGATTTCCTGCCCACCATCTGCGACGCTACCGGCGTATCGCCCAAGTCCATGGGCGCCCAAGACGGCCGCAGTTTCCTGCCGCAACTCAAGGGCGAAAAAGGCCACCCGCGCGAGTGGATCTATAGCTGGTACGACCCGCGCCCGGGGCACGATAAAGAGCGCTGGACCAAGACCGATCGCTTCGTCTTCGACCGCCGTTGGAAGCTATACGAAGACGGCCGCCTGTTTGATTGGGCGGCCGATCCGTTGGAAAAAAGTCCGGTCCAGAACCCGGCTGTGAAGAAGAAGTTCGAAGCGGTTCTGGCCCGATACAAACGCGAAGAAGCTACTTTGCGTTCGCGGCCATAGTGGCCTGGAACTCTTCGTAACTGCCCTTGAAATTGGTGAACACGCCCTTGTCCAGATGCCAGATCCGCGTCGCGGTATCGGCCACCAGGTCTTCGTCGTGCGTCACCAGAATAACGGTGCCTTCGTACTTCTGAATGGCGAAGTTCAACGCGTTGATGGCTTCCAGGTCCAAGTGGTTCGTCGGTTCGTCCATGATCAGGAAGTTTGGTTTTTCCAGCATTAACCGGCAGAAAATCAACCGCGCCGCCTCGCCACCGCTCAGCGCCTCGGTCGGCTTCATGCCTTCTTCACCGGCAAACAGCATCTGCCCCAACACGCCGCGGATCTCTTCGCGGCTGGCCTGCGGGTCGAACTGGTGCAGCCATTCGTGCGCAATCATGCCGGGCGTAATCGTCTCGCGGTGGTCCTGCGCGAAGTAGCCGATCTGCACTTCGTGGCCCCACGTCACCTCGCCGCCGCCGCTTGCGAGATCCGGCTCTTTGTCGAACGGCCCGGGCCCATTCGCCATCAGCGCCTTGATCAGCGTGGTCTTACCGGCGCCGTTGCGGCCCAACACGGCGATCTTCTCCCCGCGCTCAAACATGCCCGTGAAATTGCTGAAGATCTTGTTCGTGTCGTAGGCGCGGCTGAAGTCCTTCACCTCCAACGGCACGCGGCCGCTGGGGCGCTTCATGTGGAACTTGATGAACGGACGCGCGATGTTTGAACGCGACAAGTCGCTGGTCTGCAGCCGTTCCATTTCCTTCTTGCGCGATTGCACCTGGCTGGCGCGCGTACCGGCGCTGAACTTCTGCACGAAGTCCTGCAACTGGGCAATTTTCTTCTGCCGCTGCAGGTTGTCCGCTTCAATGCGCGCGCGCACCTGCGTCTTCGCCAGCACCATGTCGTCGTAGCCGCCGGGGTAGGTGATGATCGTCTCGTAGTCGATATCGGCGATGTGCGTGCAGACGCTGTTTAGAAAATGGCGATCGTGCGAGATGACGATCAGCGTGCCCTTGTAGCTGTTAAGGAACGTCTCCAGCCAGTGCACCGAATCCAAATCCAAGTGGTTCGTCGGTTCGTCCAGCAGCAGCGCTTCCGGGTTGCCGAACAGCGCCTGGGCCAGCAGCACGCGTACCTTCTGGCCGCCCTGCAACTCGCTCATCTTGCGCTCGCTCACTTCGTCCGGAATGCCCAGACCCTGCAGCAAAATGGCCGCGTCGGAATCGGCCGAATAGCCGTCTTCCTCGCCCACAACCCCTTCCAGTTCGCCCAGCCGGATGCCGTCTTCGTCGGTCATGTCGGCCTTGTCGTAGAGGATTTCCCGCTCCTGCAGCGCCGCCCACAGCCGCTTGTTCCCCATGATCACCGTATCGATCACGCGGAACTCGTCGTAGGCAAACTGGTTCTGGCTGATGACGCCCAGCTTGCCGGGCTTGAAAACGTTGCCTTTTTGCGGTTCCGACTCCCCGCTCAGCAACTTCATGAACGTCGATTTACCGGCGCCGTTAGGCCCGGTCAAACCGAAGCGGCGGCCCGGTTGGAACGCGGTCGTCACTTCTTCGAACAGAATTTTTGCGCCGAAGCGCATGGAGACATTGCTTACAGAAATCATTCCGATATGGTCTTTGTGGGGAGAAAAAGGGGGAGAGTGCGAACTCTCCAACCATTATAGGGGCGTTCAGGAACGCCCGCCCACAATCCCTTTGCCCAATTCGAACCGCCGGCCCACCTGCGCAATCGTCATCCGGTCCGCGCCCAGCCCCATCAACTGCCGCAGCCGCATCGTGGACTCCACGCCCGTGCAGTGCGCCGCCAGGAAATACTGAATGCCCAACGGCGCCAACTGCTTCGCCGTCCACGCGAGCTTTTCCTCGTTCGCGTCGAACAAATGGAACCCGCCGATCACCGCATGCACCGGCGCCTCCCGCACCACCTTCCGCGCATAAGTCAGCGTGTTCACAATCCCCGCGTGCCCGCAGCCGCTGACGACAACCAGTCCCTGCGCCGTATCAATCACCAGCGCCTGGTCCTCCGGCAGCGTATCTTCGGCCTCCGCGCCATCCATCCGCACCCGCGTCGAACCCGACCAGTTCCGCTCGTTATGCACCCGCGGCACCGGCCCGGTCAACCACGCTCCCGGCGCAATCTCGGTTGGCTTATCGATCTCCCGCAGCTTCGCGCCCGTCGACTCGTATTCGCCCTTCATCAACACGAAATCGTTCGCCGGCATGCGCGGCAGCAAAATGCCTTTCCCGCCCATCGCTGTCGAAATCGCCTTCGGATCCCGCCGCATCGCATCGCGCCGCAGCGTCACCAGCCCACCCGTATGGTCCCGGTGGTGGTGCGTCAAAATCACATTCGGCACGTCCGCCAGATCCATCTTCATCTCTCGCAGATTATTCAGCACCGTCTCCGGCCGGTTGCCCGTGTCGAACAGCGTGCGCGCGCCGTCAATTTCCACCATCGCCGCGAAGCCCCACTCGCCCGTGAAGCCGCCCGACAGCATCGTCGACAGTACCGTCACGCCCACAGAGCGCGCCGGCGCGGCGCTCGCCGCCGCTCCGGCAAATAAACTAAGCGCGGCCCTTCGCGTGATTGTCGAGGATATACTCACAAGCCCTCACTGTTAATGCCATCATCGTCAGCGTCGGATTCGAACAGCCCGACGACACCCACGCCGCCCCATCGGTGACAAACAAGTTGTTCATTTCATGCGCCTGGCACCACTTGTTCAGCACGCTCTTCTTCGCGTCCGTGCCCATGCGCGCCGTTCCGATTTCGTGAATACAGAATCCTGGCACGCTCGGCGTCTTCCCGGTCACCTGTACGTTCTTCGCGCCCGCGGCTTCCAGCATCTCCGCCGCCTGAATCTTCCCATCCGCCCACAGCCGCAGTTCGTTATCGCCCCACCCCGCATTGATCTTCAGAATCGGCACGCCCCACGCATCCACGCGCGTCTTATCGATCTCCACGCGGTTCTCCTTCCGCGCCAGACACTCACCCCACAGGCCAATGTTGATCCCCCACTGCCCCTTCCGCACCGCGTCTTTATACTCTTTCCCAAATCCCGGAGCGCCGAAGTTGAACGACGGCGACGACCCGCCCTGATACCCATACCCGCGAATGAATCCGTTGGTCGTCTTCTCCTTCACATTCCGGAACCGCGGCACATAGATCCCGTTCGGACGCCGCGGCGGCCCGGCCCACGGCCGCGCTTCGATATCGGGCATCGTCCCCGCCGCGCCACCCTGATAAATGTGGTCCATCAGGTACCGGCCCAGCGCGTCATTGTCATTGCAGATATTGCTGTTCATCAACAGCCGCGTCGATTCCAGCGTCGAGGCGCACAGTACGAAAATCTTCGCCCGCACTTCCCGCACATCGCGCGTGTTCCGGTCGATGTACTGCACCGCGCTCGCCTTGCCGTCTTTCGTCAACACGCGCGCCGCCACCGCGTCGGTCACCAGCGTCAACCGCCCCGTCGCCTGCGCGTCTTTCACCGTCGTAAACGGGCTCGAAAAGTAGCTATAGGTAACGCAGCCCTGCTCGCACGGCCCGCAGAAATGGCACGCCTGCCGCCCGTTCAACGGCTTGGTCAAAATCGCCGTCCGCCCCATCGTCACCGTGCGCCCGAACTTCGCTTTCACCTTGTCGCGCAGAATCTGCTCGCCACACGTGAACGGCATCGCCGGCTGAAAAATACTGTCCGGCAACTGCGACAAACCCTCGGCCAAACCCGAAATCCCGACGTACTTTTCCACCTTCTCGTAGAACGGCACCAGCTCTTCGTAGCTCACCGGCCAGTCGTCGCCATACCCATCGTGCGATGCGGCTTTCAAGTCCAGATTCGACATCCGGTAGCTCTGCCGGCCCCACGAATTCGACCGCCCGCCCAGCACCCGCTGCCGGATCCAGTTAAACGGCTTCTCCTGCACATACGGGTTCTCTTTGTCGTTCACGAACCACTTGTAGTTGCCCTCGCGGCACGCATAACAAAGCCCCTGAATCGGCCGGTCCTCCAGTATCTTCGGAGACTGCCCCATCATCGGGTACTGCCAGCTCTGCTTGTGTTCCGTGAAGTCGCGCGCCGAAATCTTCGGCCCCGCCTCCAGCATGGCGACCTTCATGCCGCCCTCCGTCAGGACCTTGGCCGCCCACCCCCCGGTGGCCCCGCTGCCAACCACAACCGCGTCGAAGATCTGCGTGTCACTTCCCGGTGCTTGGAACATCGTCGTGATTATATCGCGCGCCTCCCCGCCGGGCGTTTCTCTACAATCAGACATGGGCTTTGACGGTCTGAAAATTCTCTCGCTTGAATCGCGCCGCGCGGAGGAAATGGGCACTCTGATTCGCAAACAGGGCGGCGACCCCTTCGTCGCGCCCTCCATGCGCGAAATCCCCATCGCCGATAATCCCGACGTCCTCGCCTTCTACGACGGCCTTCACGCGAATCAGTTCGACATGGTCATCCTCCTCACCGGCGTCGGCACCCGCGCCGTCGATTCCATCCTGGCGCCCCACCACGGCCCCGGCTCCTTCGCCGAAGAACTGAAGCGGATCACCGTCGCCCCCCGCGGCCCCAAGCCCCAAGCCGTCCTCCGCGAATGGGGCGTCCCCTGGGCCGTCACCGTCCCCTCGCCCAACACCTGGCGCGAGCTCATGGCCGCCATTGCCGATCACCCCGAACGCCGCGTCGCCGTCCAGGAATACGGCCGTTCCAATGAGGATCTCCTCGCCGCCCTCCGCGCCCGCGGCTGCGACGTCACCCCCGTCCGCGTCTATCAATGGGCGCTCCCCGAAGACACCGCTCCCTTGCGCGAAGCCGCCCATCGCCTCGCCCGCGGCGAGTTCGACGCCGTCGTCCTCACCACCTCCATGCAGCTTCCCCACCTCTTCCAAATGGCCGAAGAGGAAGGCGTCGCCGCCCCCTTCCGCGCCGCGCTCGATAAACTCGCCATCTGCTCCATCGGCCCCACCACCTCGGAATCCCTCGAAGATATGGGCCTCCGCGCCGACATGGAACCGTCGCTCCCCAAGATGGGCATCCTGATCAAAGAAGCAGGGGAGCAAGTGAGTGATATTATTGCCCGGAAGCGAGGGCATTGATGCAACGACGTGACTGTTTCCGGCAACTGATGGGTCTGGTGGCCAGTTCCCCCCTGTGGGCGCAGAACGATGACGTGATGGGGCCCGTCAACATCCACGAATTCGAAGAAGCCGCCAAGCGCAAGATGCACCGGCTGGCCTACGATTTCATCGCCGGCGGCGTCGAAGACGAATACACTCTCCGCGCCAATCGCGAAGCCTTTGGCCGCGTCGCCATCCTCCCCCGCGTCATGGTCGACACCACCGACGTCTCCACCGAAATCGAACTCCTCGGCCTCAAGCTCAAATCGCCTATCATCATCGCCCCCACCGGCGGCAAGAATCTCGTCCTGCAAAATGCCGACGAGATCGTCGCCCAAGGCGCCCTCGCCCGCGATACCCTCATCTGCTCCGCCACCGGCGTCAACAAACTGCTCCAGGACGGCAAGCCCCTCAAGTGGTGGTCCAACACCACCGGCCACTCCAATAAATCCCAAGCCGTCAACTACGCCAAACGCGTCGAAGACAGCGGCGGCAAGGGCATCGTCGTCACCGTCGATAACGCCTACCAGTCCAACCGCGACCGCAACAACCGCAACCGCTTCGACTACGGCTACATGCAATCCGGCGTGCCCAAGGACGCCGAAACCCGCAAGCCCGTCAACCCCGCCCGCGCCGCCATGTGGGGCCCCCATACGCCCAACATGACCTGGGATTACATCGGCTGGCTGAAGGGTGCCACCAACATCCCCATCATTGCCAAAGGAATTCTCCACCCCGAAGACGCCGCCCTCGCCGTCAAGAACGGTGCCGACGCCATTTCCGTCTCCAACCACGGTGGCCGCCAGCTCGATGGCGCCATGGGTTCGCTCGACGCTCTGCCCGACGTCGTCGACGCGGTCGGCGGCAAAGTCCCCGTGCTCATGGATGGCGGCATCCGCCGCGGCGGCGATGTTCTAAAAGCGTTGGCCTGCGGTGCCCGCGCCGTCCTCGTCGGCCGCGCCCCGCTCTGGGGCCTCGGCGCCTTCGGCCAGCCCGGCGTGGAACGCGTGCTGCAACTGCTGACCGACGAAACCCGCCTCGCCATGGCACTTGCCGGGAAACGCCGCGTCTCGGAAATCGATCGGACCATTGTGCGGAGAATGACCCAGTGGCGTTAGTGCTCTTCCTGTTCGCGGCCTTGTCCGTCTTCGCGCAGGAGCACCGCTGTGCCGCCTGCCACGCCGAAACCGTAGCCGACTTCCAATCCCACAAACACGCCAAAAACAACATGGATTGCGGCATCTGCCACGGCGCCAGCGAAAAGCATCGCACCTCGGTCGGCAACGTCCCGCCGGATCAGGTCGCCGCCCCGTCGGAAGTCTCCAAGCTCTGCGGCAACTGCCATCTGGCCGAAAAACAGCAGTACGAACAGAGCCCCCACGGCCGTGCCTACGCCTCGGAAAAGAAGGTGAAAACGGCCAACTGCAACACATGCCATGGCCACCACGCGCTCCGCTCCTGGGCGAAGCAAGTGGAAAACTGCCAACGCTGCCACACCACTCTCCCCGCCTCCTGCAAAGCGCAGCCCACCTCGGTCAATACCCGCGTGGCTTGCATGAGTTGCCACGCAAGGCATACGCTGGCTGTTAGCAGCCGGTAATTCGATGGCGCAAAAAAAGAGTTTCGCGCGGATGGTCGGCGAGTATTCCAATCTCGCCTTCATCATCCCGTCGTCCCTGCTGGTCGGCTACGCCATCGGCTATGGGCTCGATAAGTGGCTCGGCACCCACTACTGGTACATCGTCTGGCTGCTGATCGGCATCGTCGCCGGCATGATCGACGTGGTGAAGAAGGTGATGGGCGATTTCCAGAAGGACCAGGATGCCGGCGGCGGAGAAGACTGACGCCTTCGCGACGCTCGTCGCCCGCCTCGGCCGCTGGATCCTCCTCACCGGAGCCCTCTCCCTCCCGGGCGTCCTCTTCTATTGGGGCTGGCAAGGCTCATTAGCCTTCGCCTTCGGCAACATCGCGGCTTACTTCAACATGCGCTGGCTCGCCAAGGCCCTTGCCGCCCCCACTTCGCCCTCCACGGCCCTTCTCGTTATCCGCTTCGCTCTGGCTGGCGGGGCGGCGTATGTTATCCTGGAAACATTCGGGATCAGTCCGCTTTTCATCATTGCGGGCCTTCTTACGGCGTCTGTCGCCGTCATCCTCGAAATCCTCTTCCAACTTCTTTATGCACGAACATGAACTGTGGGTGACCGCCCTGTTTAACGATCACCTGGCGGGTGTCGCCAACGCGATTCTCACCGCCGTAGGTCAACCGGAACAGGCCCGTCCCTGGGCGAACTATATGACGATGCAACTCGTCGTCGCGGCGTTTATCGTCGTCCTTTTCGCCATTCTCCGCCCCAAGCTTTCCATGGACCGTCCCGGCGGCCTGCAGCATGCCTTCGAAGGCATCCACGGCTTCCTGAACGACCAGGCGCACGACAACATCCACCACCATCACCGGCAGTACGTGCCCTTCTTCGGCACCATCTTCCTGTTCGTGCTGTTCGCCAACCTCATCGGCATCATCCCCACCTTCGAATCGCCCACGATGTTCCCGCCCGTCCCGGCCGGCCTCGCGCTTGCCGCGTTCCTTTACTACAACATCCAGGGCTTCGCCGAAGGCGGCATCGGCTACCTGAAGCAGTTCGCCGGCCCCAACATGGGCTTCGGCTTCATCGGCAACACGCTGATGGCCTGCCTCATGATCCCCATCGAAATCGTCAGCCACTGCGCCCGGCCCATCTCGCTCACCATTCGTCTCTTCGCCAACATGTTCGCCGGCGAAAAGGTCACCCTGGTGTTCCTGAGCATGACCTATATCGTGGCCCCGGTCCTCTTCATGGGCCTCCACGTCTTCGTTTCTTTCGTGCAAGCCTACGTGTTCGCGCTGCTGACGATGATCTACGTCGGCGCCGCCACCTCGCACGATCACTAAATTTCATACCGGCATTAACCCGCGCCAGTGTGAGCTTTGCTCCCTCCCAAGGGCTGCACCGAACCACCTCCTGAGCGCAATTCATACCCACAAGGAAAAGCATCAACAATGTTCACCCGTCTCTCGCTCCTCGCCATCGTGCTCCTCACCGTTGCCTCGCCCATGTTCGCTCAGGGCACCAACAACGGTGGCGGCATCGTTCTCACCAACGCCTTCTCCATGGCCCTCGCTTCCGGTCTCTGCGCTCTCGCCCAGGGTAAGGCTGTCGCTGGCGCCGCTGAAGCCATCGCGCGCAATCCTGGCGCCGGTGCGGTGATTCGTGGTCTCGGCCTGCTCGGCCTGATCTTCATCGAATCGCTCGCGCTCTACACCCTCGTCATCATCTTCGTCAAAGGCTAAGCCTTTCCGAGTTCGCCTCAAAGGGCGCGGCGTGCCACCCGGCCGCCGCGCCTTTTTCATTCAGAGGACCCAAACCATGATCAAGCTCCAAGGCATCTACCCGCCCATCGCCACCCCCTTCAACCACGAAGGCGACCTGTACAAAGCCAAGGTCCAGTACAACATTGAAAAGCTGAACATCGTCAACCTCTCCGGCTACGTCGTTTGCGGGTCCACCGGGGAGAGTGTCATGCTCACGGCGGAAGAAAAGCTGACCATGTTTGAATGGGTCGCCCAATACGCCAAGTCCGGCAAACAGCTCCTCTGCGGCACCGGCGTCGAAAGTGTCCGCGAAACGGTCGACCTCACCAATAAGGCCGCCGACATGGGCTACGTGGCTGCTATGGTCCGCACGCCGCACTACTACAAGAATCTTCTAAACAACGTCGAAGCCCAGGTCCGCTACTTCCGCGCCGTCGCCGATCAGACCAAAATCCCCATCATGATCTACAACTGGCCGCAGGCCACCGGCGTCGATATTGCCGCCGAAGCCGTGGTCATGCTCAGCGAACATCCCAATATCGTCGCCATCAAGGAAAGCTCCGGCAACCTTGAAAAGCTGATGAAGATGATCCGCGAAGTGAAGACCGGTTTCCAGGTTCTCTCCGGCAGCGCGCCCACACTTTACCCTTCCCTCAAAGTCGGGGCCGTCGGCGCCGTGCTGGCCTTCGCCAACGCCGCGCCCTACGCCTGCGTCACCATCTGGGAAGCGTTCCGTACCCGCGAAGAAGAAGCGGGCATGGACTGGCAGGGCCGCATTGCGAACCCCGCCAACCTCGTTACCGTCAAGTACGGCATTCCCGGCCTGAAGTACGCCATGGACCTGAACGGTTACTACGGGGGCGTCCCTCGCCTCCCGCTCGTCCCCGTCTCGCCCGCCGTTCGCCTGGAACTCGAAGCCGCCTTCGACGGGATCAAGGGCTAGCCTAGCCCCTGGTCACCATGTGGCCAACGATGTCGAGCCGTGCATGCGTCCGTCCCTGTTCATTCGGCAGGATGCAGACCTGAACCAGCAACTCCCCGTCGCAGACCGTAAACGGGATCAAAGTCCACGTGCTCGATCCGCCGATCTTCGTTGAGAAACTCGCCCCGAAGATCGTCGTCGGCGTCGATAGTCCCATCGCGCCCACTTTCTCCTCGATCATCGTCTTCAGGTTCCCGATCACCATGTTCGCCAACTCGGCGATCGCGTCCAGAACCTCGTCGTTCACTTCGTCGTATTCCGACATCAGAAACGCACCCGCGAGTTTCCGCGCCACTTCTGGCTTGCACGTCAGCGCTCCGGTGCCGATCCATGGCCCAGCCATGCCGATAAGCGCTACCACGCCATCGCTCTCCTGCAACGGGTGGCCAATGACGCGGGAGGGCCCCGCCTCCACCGCACAGCCGAGCATCATGCCGCAGACATTCTCTACCGAGCTGCGTATGCCCGTATCCACCAGTTCCTGCATCTCTTCAATTGTCATGGTTCGCCCTCCGTTGGACGGTCTATTTACACCAGGCCTACCAGCTTCTCTTTGATCTGGTCGGC
>CANIFK010000063.1 GCA_947466555.1 Acidobacteriota bacterium
AGGGACGCTAGTAGAGCTTGGTTTTGTAGGCTTCTTCGATGGAGGCTTGCATGGCTTCGGCGGTGTCGTCGACCTGGATCTGGTCCTTGAGCATGTGGCCGTAAGGCGGGAGCGGGGCCTTGTAATCGTCGTGCCAGAGCTTGGAGCGGATGAGGGCCTTACCGCAGTGGAGGAAGGCCTCGTGGACGGTGATGATGAGGGCGGTGGCGGGGTGGTTGTTGTTCGTCGTCCAGCGGTGGATGATTTCGGGGTCGGCGGTGATGTGGGCGGTGCCGTTGACGCGGAGGGTTTCCTGGGCGCCGGGGATGAAGAAGAGCAGGCCGACGGCGGGGTTTGCGAGGACGTTGGTGAGAGAGTCGAGCCGGTTGTTGCCGCGCCAGTCGGGGACGCCGAGGGTGTGGTCGTCGAGGATGTGGACGAAGCCAGGAGCATCGCCGCGGGGGGTGACGTCGGCGCCATCGGGGCCTTGGGTGGCGAGGGTGCAGAAGGGGCTTTTTTCGATGAAGGCGCGGCAGTGTTTGTCGAGCTTGTGTTGGGTTTTGAGCCGGGCGCGTTCGAGTACGGGCGGGTAGAGGGCGCGGAGTTCGTCGAGGGTGGTGATGGGCATAGAGGATACGACTATTGCGTTGTAGTTCTTCGATGATATATAAACAACGCACCGTTCAATTAACAGAGGTCAACGTGAGACTATTGCTTTTGCTTTGTTTGCCCGTCCTGGCGATGGCGCAGGACACCCGTGGTGGTATATCAGGAACTGTCAGCGATTCACAGAAGGCAGTGATTGCCGGCGCGTCGGTATTGGTGGCGAACACCGATAACGGGACGAACACGCGGCTGACGACAAATGGGAATGGGTATTACGAAGCCCCGTTGCTGCTGCCGGGCGAGTACCGGATTACTGTCGAGAATGCCGGGTTTAAGAAGTCCGTACGGACGGGTGTTACCGTCGGCATTGGCGACCGGCTGCAGGTGGACTTCTCGTTGGAAGTGGGCGGGACGACGGAGAGTGTCACTGTTACCTCGGAAGCGCCGATGTTGGATACGAACGCGGTGACGACGGGCCGTTCGATGACGCACAGGGAGGTGATGGACCTGCCGGTGCTGGGAAACAACGTCAGCATGCTGGCGCGGCTGGCGCCGGGCGTGCAGGTGCCGGGGACGACGCAATCGCTGCTGCAGGGGCAGGTGGGCGGCGGGTCGGCGTACACGATGCCCGGGGGCGTGGGCGGGAATGAGTGGTCGATGGATGGGGCGTCGACGAACGGGACGGACCGGCGGACGGCGATCATGCCGAGCCCCGATATTGTGGACGAATTCAAGATTGAGACGTCGAACTTCGATGCTTCGTTTGGGCATTCGACGGGGTTGAATGTTTCGATGTCGACGAAGGCGGGCGCGAATGCGCTGCACGGGTCGGCTACGTATCAGTACTTCAATCAGCGCTGGAACGCGGCGTCGTTCTTCGTGAAGCAGAGCCGCTATGCGAATATCGCGGCGCTGCGGGCAGCGGGAAAGACGGGCGAGGCCGACGCGCTGGCCGGGACGCCGATGGTGCCGCCGGGCCACACGAATAACTATCACGGGACGATCAGCGGGCCGGTGGTGATTCCGAAAGTAATCGACGGGCGGAACAAGCTGTTCTTCTTCCTGGGCTATTCGGGGTTGAAGAACCAGCAGGCGGCGCGGCCGAGCGAGATCAACTACACGGTGCCGACGCTGGCACAGCGGAATGGCGACTTTTCGGGGCTGTTGAATGTGGCGGTGAACCCGTCGCGGTACCAGGTGTATGACCCGTTGACGACGCGGCCGGACCCGGCGCGCGCCGGGCATTTTGTGCGCACGCCGTTCGCCGGGAACGTGCTGCCGAAGGCGCGGATGACGAACCCGATGTACGACTTCTACACGAAGCGGATGCCGGTGCCGAATAACGATCCCACGGATCCGCGGCAGGAGCCGTTGAACAATTATCTGGCGACGGGGATGCCGAACAACGTCACCTATAGTTCGTGGAATAACCGCACCGATTATCAGTTGAACGACAAGCACCGGTTCTTCTTCCGGTGGCTGAAGAGCAGCTATCTGGAAGACGCGCAGGACTTCACCTATCAGACCGAAGCGGGGTTGATGGCGTGGAACGAGAAGCGACCGGCGAAGTCGGCGGCGATGGACTGGACGTGGACGAAGAGCGGCGCAACGGTGATGAATGTCAGCGTGGACGCGACGCAGTTCCTGATTCAGAACCAGCGGTTGGGGACGCGCAAGTATAAGCCTTCCGACGCGGGGCTGCCGTCGTACATGGATACCAAGTGCGGCGCGAGCTGCGTGATGCCGCGCGTGAACTGGCCGGGGATGACGTATTGGGGCGGCGACATGATCATGAGCACCAACGTGGACCCGGGGCCGATTGGCCGGCAGCAGGGATTGAAGTACAACATCAGCCACATTCGCGGTTCGCATTCGCTGCGCGGAGGCATCGATTTCCGTCAGCACTACCGCACGAACATTCAGAACGGCGGGTTTACTTCGGGGCAGTTCACGTTTGCCAACACGTATGTGCGGAAGGATGAGGACGGGTTCAACGCGGCCGGGACGCTGGGGCTGACGTGGGCGGCGTTCGCACTGGGCATGCCGAGCGGGATGAGCGTGGACACCAACGACACGTTTGCGCTGATGAACCCCTACTACGGCTGGTACGCGCAGGACACCTGGCGCGTGACGCGGACGTTGACGCTGACGCTGGGATTGCGGATGGAGTACGAGCTGGGCCCGACCGAGCGTTACAACCGCGCCATCACGACGTTTGATCCGAAATTGGCGCTGCCGATTACGGCGGCGGCGCAGGCGGCCTATGCGCGGAACCCGCTGCCGGAAGTGCCGGCGAGCCAGTTCCTGGTGCAGGGCGGCAATCTGTACGCGGGCGTGAACGGGGCGGACCGGAAGTTGTGGCGGAACGAATTGATGTATTTGCCACGGCTGGCGCTGGCATGGCAGGTGAATACGAAGACCGTGGTTCGCGGCGGATACGGGATGTATTTCGACACGTTGAATGCGCTGAACCAGGGGCCGGACCAGTATGGCTATTCGCGGACGACGAACACCGTGCTGACCAATGACTTCGGGCAGACGTGGCGCGCGGGGGATCCGTTGAACGGGAAGAGCCCGTTGACCGATCCGTTCCCGGTGCGCGCGGATGGCACGCGGTTCGACACGCCGTTCCGCAACTCGCTGGGCGAGATGGCGCGCATTGGGCAGGGCTTCACGTACACCGACTACAACCGCCAGCATCCGCGGGTGCAGCGTTGGCGCGCGGGCGTGCAGCGGGAACTAAGCGGGAACATGATGGTGGAGGCTTCCTACTGGGGCCAGTGGGCGGATCGCGTAGGGCTGACGGCCCGCGAGGACGCGTTGCCGGAATCGTATTTCGCGACGGGGAACGTGCGGAACAACACGATTGCCAACGAACTGAACCGCCAAGTGCCGAACCCGTATTTCATTGGGAATTTCGCGGCACTGCAGACGTCGAACCCGGTGCTGTACCAACAGCTCTCGACCCTGGGTGCGTTCCAGAGCGCGACGGTGGCGAAGAACCGTTTGTTGCGGCCGTTGTCGGCCGTGAACGGGTTGTTCAACAACGCGACGCCGACGGGATTGGCCAGGACGCACGCGTTTGAATTCAACTTCCAGCGGCGCATGTCCAAAGGCTTCAACGTGAACGCGTCGTACACGCGGATGTTCCAGAAGAACAAGACGATTCTGGAGAACGAGTTCAACACGTCGCCCACCATCTGGTGGGACAGCGACACGGCGCGGCCGCACCGCTTAACGGCGACGGCGATTATGGAACTGCCATTCGGCAAGGGCCGGGCGTACTTCCAGAAGGGCATCTTGAACCACGTGCTGGGCGGGTGGCAATCCGCGTTGACCTATGAGTTCCAGAACGGGCCGCTGCTGGCGTGGGGGAACAACTTCTACTACGGCGATGTGAGCAAGTTTGAAGCCGACGCGACATCGACGCCGAAGACGCTAAACCAGTGGTTCAACACCGGACTGCCGTTTGAGAAGAACGGAAACAACAATCCGGCGGCGTTCCATACGCGTATTTTCCCGCGCTATTTCAATGGGCTCCGGGCCGATGGGTTGAACCAGTGGAATGCGAATCTGTTGCGTGAGTTCCGTGTGGTGGAGCGGCTGCGTATGCAGTTCCGCGCGGATGTGATTAACTTGCAGAATCGGTCGCAGATGAGCGCGCCGGAAGTGAATCCGACGTCGACGAACTTTGGGCGTGTGACGAGCCAGACGTCGTCGCTGAACCGGTTCTATCAGGTGCAGATGCGCCTGCAGTTTTAAGGAGAGTTTTCATGATGGACACAAAGATGGACAGACGCTCGCTACTGCGCGGCGCGGTGGGGACGGCGGGGATCGTCGGCATTGAATCGACGTTCGGCGCGCTGCGGACCGACGCGGCGGCGGTGGGGCCGAAGGACAAGATCAAGGTCACAAAGATCGAGAGTTTTGTTCTAAAGAACTCGTGGGTGTTCGTGAAGATTTCGACCGATGCCGGGATCACCGGGTGGGGCGAAATGTTGAAGGACGACGCGAAGGCGTGCGCCGCCGGGGCGTTGGAGGTCGGCCACTATCTGGTGGGCCAGGATCCGACGCGCGTGACGCACCACTGGCAGGCAATTCACCGCGGCGCGTTCTATCGCGGCGGGCCGGTGAAGACGGCGATTTCGAGCGGTATCGACCAGGCGCTGTGGGACATTACCGGCAAGGTTTACGGCGTGCCGGTGCACCGCTTGATGGGCGGGCCGACGCGGGACAAGGTACGTGTGTACGGGACCGTCAGCGAGAAGACGGGCGTGAACGCAATGAAGGCGATGGTCCGCGGGAACAAGCGGGCGCCTTACAAGTACAACGAAGGCATGGGGCTGGTGGAAGAGGTGGTGGACCGCTTCAAGAGCCTGCGGGAGAAGATGGGCAAGTACGTCGACATCGGCGTGGAGTTCCACGGCGCGGTGCAGCCGCCGACGGCGATGACGATCATGAAGGCGCTGGAGCCGTATCATCCCTGGTTCTACGAAGAGTCGGCGCAGGCGTTGAACGTGGACGTGATGGCGGAGATGGCGAAGAAGACTCACATCCCGTTTGCCACCGGCGAGCGGATCTTCACCAAGTGGGGCTTCAAGGAGATTCTGGAGAAGCGGGCGGCGACGATTCTGCAGCCGGACATCTGCTACGCCGGCGGCATTACGGAACTGAAGATTATTGCGGGGATGGCGGAGGCGTACTATTCGCCGCTCGCGCCGCATAATCCGCAAGGGCCGTGTTCGCTGGCTGCGAGTTTGCAGCTGGCCGCGTCGATTCCGAACTTCCTGATTCAGGAGCGCGGCGACAACGAATACACGGACCTGTTGGCGAAGCCGCTGCCGCCGGTAGTGGGCGGGTACCGGCCGCTGCTGACCGAGCCGGGCCTGGGTATCACGATTGACGAGAACAAGTTGATGGCGCAGGTGGGCGAGCCGCGGCCGTACCGGACGGCGTACGACGAAGACGACGGTTCGGTCGTCGACTGGTAGGTGAAAGGGGGGAGCTGACCGCTCCCCCTTTTTTACAGGTCGGCCAGGCGGGCGTCGGCGTCGCCGAAACGGTCGAGCTTGACGCCCATGCGGTCCATGATCGATAGGTACAGGCTGGCGGCCTTGCGGTTCTCGTTGCCCCGTTCCAGGTAGTCCAGGTTGCGGCCGGTTTTGAGCGTGCCTCCGCCCTTTCCGGCGAGAATCAGCGGCATCTGGTCGGCGCCGTGGGTGTCGCCGTCGAACAGGTTGGAGCCGCCCAGGAGCATGGAGTTATCGAGGAGCGACTGGCCGCCTTCGTCGATCGCTTTCAGGCGCTTGATCAGGTAGGCGAACTGCTCCATGTGGAACTGATTCGTCTTCAGGTACATCGCCTCGGCGGCGGCGGCTTTGCCGTTGTGGGTCAGGTCCAAGTGCAGCGCGCCTTTAACCCCTTCCAGGAACTTGAAGTTCATCTGGGAAAGGTCGTTGTTCAACATGAGCGTAACGATGCGGGTCTTGTCCATCTGGAAGGCGAGGACGGTGAGATCGAGCATCAGCTTCATGTGATCGGGCACGTTCTGCGGGAGCTTGTCGCTGGGCCGGGGCATGTTGGGCTTGGCGAGCGTCGGCTTCCAGCCTTCGATGCGCTCTTCCTTGCCGGCGCGCTCGATCCGTTTTTCGATGTCGCGGATGGACTCGAGGTACTCGTCGAGCTTCACCTTATCGTTACGGCTGATCTTGGGCTGGAGCGAGTGGGAGTCTTCGAGAACCGAGTCAAGAATCGTCTTGTCCAAAGCCCGGCCAGAGCCGTCGCCGACAAGCTGATCGAACGTGCGGGCGGGGTAGATTTCCTTCGTCGCGGGCTTGGTGGGCGAGGCCCAGGAGATGCAGCTGCCGTAGATCATCGACAGGCCGTCTTCGAGGCGCAGTTCGTTCGGTTCGACACCAAGGGCGAGCGACGGGACAGCGGTCTGGGAGCCGATACGCTGCGCCAGCACCTGATCGAAGGAAGTCCCAACGCGGATGTCGGCCGGGTCCAGCGAGACCTTGGCGCCGGAGAGCATGTTGGGCATGCGGCCGAGGTGAGGGCTGGTGGAGACGAAGGCCTGCTGGTTGTAGAGGCCGCGGAGGAAGTTGATGTCCTCGCGGTGGGGCAGCATGGGCTTGACGGCTTCGCCGAGTTCCATCTGCGCTCCCTGGCCCTTAGCCCACCAGTGGATGGGTTCAACGCCGTTGGAGAAATAGACGCAGGCAAAGCGGACGGGGGCCTTGTTATTGGCCGTGGTGGCGGCGGAGAGCGACTCCATCCAGGGCAGCGCGAGAGCGACGCCGGTGCCGCGGAGAAAGTGGCGGCGGGAGGGGGTGAGTTTCATCGTTTGATATCCTTCGCGAGTTCGGCGGGCTGTTCGCCGCGCCTGTAGCGGAACTGCGGACTGGTGACAATTTCGGTGGCGAGCTGCGTGAACGTCGCCTGCCCGCCCGCCTGGATGAGACGGTCGACCAGGGGCTGGTCGGAGGCGAGCACGGTGCGACCGAGAGCGTAGCCAAGGAGCTTGTGGGACATATTGCGGAGCAGCTGGGGCTCCTGCGATTTCAGCTTCTGGATCAGGCCTTCGATGCCGATTTCGTCTTCAACGGCCTTGCCATCGGCGTAGGTCTGGCGATAGCGGCCGACGGCGTCGTAGCGCTCGAAGGGGAAGCCCAGCGGATCGATCTTCGAGTGGCAGGCGGCGCAGGTGGGATTCTTCATGTGCTCGGTAAGGCGGGCCTTGATGGTGAGGCCGGCGGCATCCTTGTCGTCCTTGGCGATGGGCGGGACGTTGGGGGGCGGCGGAGGGGTGGGGGTGCCCAGGATACGGCGGAGGACCCAATCGCCGCGCTTGACGGGGCTGGTGCGCAAGGGAGCCGATGTGGCTGTCAGCACCGCGCCCATGCGGAGCAGGCCGCCGCGGTTGATGTCGTTGGCGTTCTCAATCTTCTGTGTGCCGCCGGTGAGTTCCTTCTTCACCCCGTAGTGCTTGGCAAGCAGGGGGTTGGCAAAGGTGTAGTTGGCGCTGATGATCTCGCTGACCGGGCGGTTCTGGCGGACGATGTAATCGAAGAACGACGTGGCCTCTTCGTACATGGCGTTTTTCAGATCGTCGGTGAATTCGGGGAAGCGGGAGGTGTCGGCGCCAGTGTATTGATCGAACCGGTAGAAGCCGAGCCACTGGCCGAAGAACTCGGTGGAGAGGCGGGTGGCCTTGGGGTCGGCCAGCATGCGCTTGGTTTGCCGGGCGAGCTGGACGGGGTCGACGAGTTCGTTCTTCTCGGCGGCGCGGCGCAGTTCGGCGTCAGGCACGGAGGACCAGAGGAAGAAGCTCAAACGGTTGGCGAGTTCCCAACTGGTGAGCGGGGTGCGCTTGCTGGTTTGGGCGGGCTGTTCCAGGCGGTAGAGGAACGACGGGGAGACCAGCACGCGGGCGATGACGGCGCGAATGGCGTCGGGGTGCGACAGCTTTTGCGTCTCGCGGGACTGGGTGTAGAAGCGGCGGAGACGGTCCTTCTCCTGCGCGGTGAGCGGCCGGCGCCAGGCTTTGGCGGCGAACTGGAGAGCATCTTCCACGTGGCCGGGCTGGGCGGCGAGCATAGCCTGATCGACGGCGGCGTTTTCGGCTTTCAATTCGGCGATGCGGCTGGCGGGACCCTTCTTGTCGCTCAACATCTTGATGTACGTCTCGTGGAAATCGAAGGAGGCGTAGAGGTCGTTCCAGGCGATGTTCAGCTCGGCGCGGGCCTTGTCGTCGAGGATGTTCTGCATGAGGAAGTCATCAAACCGGTAGTATTTGATGGCCGTCATATAGTCGTTTCGCTCGGGCTTGCCGTAAGTGTTGTCGAAGTCGTTGGGGATGGGGTCGCGGTCGGACGGGTTAGCTTCGGCCTGCGAGTTCTGGGGGAGGACGGCGGCGAAGTGAAGTACGTCGTCGCGCCACTTGGTGTAGCCGGGGGACTTGGGGTCGGCCAGGAGCGTCCAGGAGGGACGGCCCTTGGTGACGTCGGCTTCGTTGGAAAGAGTGAGGCGGATGATCGCGTCACCGGCGCCTTGAGAGAGCATGGCGGCGTCCATGTTGAAGGAGATGCCGGCGATGCCGGGGGGGAAGGCGACGTGGAGCGGGATAACGGCGTCGCCGGTGAGGGTGAAGCCTTTGCCATCGGCGGTAAGGGTGAGTTTTTTGCGGGACTCTTCGTCGATGGCGTTATAGAGGGAAACTTCGTCGCCGGCGCTGCGGTCGGCCTTGCGGAAGCGGACGGTGGGGTTGGTGAAGACGACGACGGGTTTGTCTTTGGAGCGGGGATTGAGGGACAGGGCCGTCAGGTAGACGGTCGCTTCCTTGATCACGCGGCGGGAGAAGAAGGGATAGCGGAAGTTGTAGTTGGTGACGGCCTTGAGGGTGTCGGCGGAGATGACGAGATTGCGTTCGTCGCCGGCGCCACCGGCGGCGAGGGCGCCGGCGGCGAACAGGACGCGCGGCCAGTTGATGATGGTCTTCTGAATCTCCTCACAGGCGGCGCGGACTTTCGATTCCTCGGTCTTGGGGCCGGGGAGGGCGTTGAACTTGGCCAGAGCTTCCGAGGTGGGGTAAGTGGGGTTGGGCTCGTGAAGCACCTTCCAAATATGGTTGACGAAGCGAGGCGTGAGGCCTTCGCGGGCGCCGATGGATTCGAGGGTAGCGGCCGGTTCGCCCAAGGCGGCGCGGTGCTGGTAGCGCCAGGCGGTGTAGAAGGCTTTGTTGTACTTATCGAGGTTGTAGGGGAGGGCGCCTTCGGCACCGGTGGCGCGGAAGCCGTGGGTGGTGTAGATCTTCGTGATGCGGTTAAGAGCGGAGAGCTCAAAGCCGGTTTTGCCCGGATCGGCGAAGAAGGTAAGGGGGCCGGTGCCGATGACGGCGTGGTTGGCGATGTACTTGGCGGTGGAGAGGTAGCGCTCGAGATTGGCATCGCCCAGGAACTGGACGTCGCCGAAGTTGGTGAAGCCTTCGCCGCCAACGGAATCGGGGACGAAGTCGCGATCGAACTTGAAGTCGAGACCGGTCAGGTCGTTGACGGCGTAGGCGTATTCGCCGCTCGTGAGGCGGCGGACGGTGACGCGGCCGGGGTCGCCAGCGTTCTTGGCGGCGTAGTCCTTGAGGGAGGCGCGGATCCAGGAGACGACGCGAGTGCGCTCAGCCTCGGTGGGCTGGGGGAGCTTGGCCGGGGGCATCCGCTTGGTTTCGATGGCGGCGGCCACCTTTTCCCAATGCTGGAAGCCTTCGCCGAAGCTGGGCTGGCTGGTGAGCTTTTCGAGACTCAACCCGCCCATGGCGGCCTTGCCGTGGCAGCTAAAACAGTATTGACGCAGCAGCGGCGTGGGCGCTTCGGCGGCGGCCAGGGCGGACGACAACAGCAGTGCGGGCGCAAAAAAAACGGGGCGCAGAATGTGCATGATAGAAAAGCGAGGCTAAGCGATTTGGCGCCAGCCGCGCCCTGATTCTATCATTGGCGCCGAGGGGTCCGGTATAGTTACCGGACACGCCTGCTAGAAACCACGCTCGTCGGGCGGGAGGGTGAACGATTCGATGGGTTCGGTTTCGATTTCAGGACCGGAGCCGGGGATGCGATCCGCGTTCTCCGCCTTCTTTTGCAGCCGTTTGGCGGCCTTTTCCTGGGATTTTTCCATACGGGCAGACTCTTTCTGCCGTTTTTTGAACGTAGTGTGTGCTCTGGCCAAAGTTCCTTTCCGCGACCGGCTCGCGCCGTCGGTCAACGTCCGGCGCCCCAAGGGGTGTGGCTGAAGCCGGACTGAGCTTGCTCAACCTCAGTCTATCATGCGGGGTTTGGGCAGGCGGCAAAATCGCAAGGCGGTGGAAGCGGCGGATGGCTAGAATTCAAATAATTTGTCTTTTCTTTGTCTTGCAAATCCACTATTGTTCCGATATATGTGTTTTCGTAGACTGGCAGTTTTGACAATCTTGTCTTATGCGGTATGCGGGGCGCAGACCCCGCCGGCGGGGTCGGACACCTATGAATACGGGGGGCAGGCGCTGACGGCCCAGGAGCGGGAGGGCCGAAACACCTGGTATTTTTGGACCGGTGGCGGAGAGAAATTCTGGCGATACACGGCGCAAATTACGCACGGGATCACGGATTTGTTGCAGTATGTCGATTCGCGGCGGCGGCCGGAGCGATTTAAGACGCTGGGCGTCTTGAATGACCCCGATTGCACCCAGGCGACGGCGCCGGACGAGTTTGGACTGTGGATGGACGTCTGCAAAACGGTCGACATACCGGGGATTCCAAGCCAGTCATCCGGCGTAGTGGGCCTGCGTAAGTTCAAGAATCCAAAGTTCGACAAGTTCACCTGGGACGTGAAAAAGTACCTGGCGGATCCGGCCACGGTGGAGCCGCCGTACCTGATCGGGATGACGTGCGGGTTCTGCCACATCGGGTTCAACCCGCTATACCCGCCGAAGGACCCGGAGAACCCGCGCTGGTACAACTTCAGCTCAGCGATCGGAAATCAGTATTTCAAAGAGGGCACGCTGTTTGGGTTGAAATTGACGCCGAAGGATTTCCGCTGGCACGTGGCGGACAAGCAGCCGGCGGGCACCTCGGACACCTCACGGTTCGCAACCGACCACATTTTCAACCCGAACGCCATCAATTCCATCGTGTACCTGGCCGATCGGCCTTGGCACAGCGAGACGATGGCGGACGGTACGACGCGCCAGGTGCACCACATCCTGAAAGACGGGGCGGATTCAATTGGGACGGCCGGGGCGTCGTTGCGGGTGTATGTGAATATCGGGATGTGCTCGGACTACTGGACGACGCTGCACGACCCGATTGCGGGGACGAAAATGGAGCAGAAGCCGTTCCGGATCGACCTGGCCCGGAAGGATTGCGCCGACTGGCGTGCCACCGAAGCGCGGATGGAAGGGGCGGAGGCGTTTCTGAAAACCATCACGCCGGCGCGGCTGCCGGCGGAGCATTTGAGCAAGGATGCGGAACAGTTGGCGCGGGGGGCGCAGGCGTTTGCGGAGAACTGCGCGCGATGCCATTCGAGCAAACAGCCGCCGGCGGGGACGGCGGACGCAACCGCCTGGTACCGCGAGGCGGTGAAGGCCCCGGATTTCCTGGACCGGAATTTCCTGTCGAACGACCGGCGGGTTTCGGTGGCCGAGGTGGGGACCAATATTGGCCGCGCGATGGCGACGAATGCGACGGCGGGGCACGTGTGGGAGGAGTTTTCTTCGCGGACATATAAGGAGCAGGCGCCCGCGGCGGAGTTGAAGGGGTTGTATAACCCGGTGCGCCCGTCGAAGCCGATCAACTTCCAGCCGCCAGGAGGCGGGCGGGGCTACTACCGGGTGCCGACGCTGGCGGGCGTGTGGGCGACGGCGCCGTATCTGCACAACAACGCCCTCGGGTTGTTCAACGGCGACCCGACAGTACACGGGCGATTGGTGGCGTTCAACGATGCGATGGAGAAGATGCTGTGGCCGGAGCGGCGGCCGGGGGTGCAATCGGTGTGGCGGACCAGCGAGGATAGCGCGGTGCCGCTGGAGAGCGGGTATCAGCTAAAGGTTCCGAAAGGGACGCCGGTGCACCTGTTCGGCAATATCGACGCGCCGCAACTGCAGCTACTGCGCAACGACAACTTCTTCACCAGGTTCATTGGCTTCTTCGTGGGGCGTGGTTTGCTGAACAATGTGTTGCTGCGGAATAACCTTTCGCCCGACTTTGTGGTGGACCGTGGCCACACGTTTGGCAGCGGGCTGAGTGACGCCGATAAACGGGCGTTGATCGAATACGTTCGCACGTTCTAGGAAGGGACCCTGACCATGGCCGATACACTGTTTCAACCGCTGGCGTTCCGGAATCTGACGATCAAGAACCGGCTGATCCGCTCCAATGTTTCCGGGCGTTTTGATAACTACGACGGGTCTGGGAACCCGGCGCGGATCAACTGGGAGACGCGGTTTGCGCGGGGCGGCGTGGGGGCGATTATCTCGTCGTTCGTGCCGGTGCACGGGCGCGGGCGGATCCTGCCGAACTACGCGATGATCGACGACGACAACAAGATCCCGTTCTGGCGCGAGGTGGGCCGGCGGGTGCACGAACACGACTGCAAGTTCATCCTGCAGTTGAGCCACGGCGGGCGGCAGCGGGACATTGCCGGGGTGGAGTATCCGGAGAGTTGGAGCTCGACATCGAAGCCGGATCCGCTGCATGGGTTTCACGCCAAGGCGATGACAGAGCAGCAGATTGGGGAGGTGGTGCAGCAGTTTGGGCAGGCGGC